>CAIRNC010000294.1 GCA_903879875.1 uncultured Bacteroidota bacterium | reverse complement strand
TAGTTGATGAACCTAATATTTTATTCACGGCTTCTGAAAAAACGGCAATTATGAATTTTGTAAAAAATGGTGGAGGTTTATTTATGATTGCAGACCACACCGTTTCTGATAGAAATAATGATGGAAAAGATTCGCCAGCAATTTGGAATGATTTAATGGCAAACAATAGCGTTCAAGCAAACCCTTTTGGTTTAACGGTTGAATTGACAAACATATCTGAAACATCAACAAAATTATTGATCGATTCCACCAACAAAATATTAAATGGTTCTCAAGGAGTGGTTTCAAAACTTAAATTCAGCAATGGTGCAACTATAAAATTAAACAAGGTCGCCAATACTACTGCAAAAGGATTGATTTTTCAAAATGCAGTAACCACATCAAGTACAACAAAAGTAATGTGTGCTTCAGCAACTTATTTTGCAGGAAGAGTAGTTTTAATTACAGATAGCTCACCAGCAGACGATGGTACAGGAAATCCAAGCGATGTTTTATACAACGGATGGTCAGACGCTACAGTTGCAAGTAGTCATTCTAGGCTACACTTAAACGCTTCTTTGTGGTTAGCAAAATTGCAATAGTTTAAAAACAATATTGCTTTCACTTTTGAATAAAAAAAACGACATTTTAGTGTCGTTTTTTTTTTGTTTATAAACCCAATACAAGGAATTTCCTTATAGATGTGTTTGGTTACCAACAGCCTTAAATGTAGATTTTTATAAAAGTTACTGTAACACAAGATAAACTTATGCGTCTAACGCTAATAATAACTTCGATGTATTAAAAAAATAAGGTAATTTTGCACAAGCATAAATATCTTTCAAGTGTAAACAGTATGAACAAAAATAGAAATCCATTTTTATTAGTTATTCTAGTTGTTTTTATGGGATGCTTCGCCACAGCACAAACCAAAAAATGGACTATAAAAGAATGTGTGAATTACGCTTTGACACATAACATTTCTATTATGCAATCCGACTTAGATATTAAATCGGCTGCAATAGACCAAAAATCAGCCCTTGGTAGTTTTCTTCCCACTTTAAATGCTGATGCTTCCCATTCTTGGAACATTGGTTTGAATCAAAACATCACCACAGGTTTATTAGAAAATCAAACGACACAATTTACATCGGCTAGACTGAATTCTAGTTTGACAATTTATAACGGTTTACAACTTCAAAACAGGTTGCGAAGAGCTAATCTTTCGGCAGTTGCATCGCAATATAAGTTGACAAAAATGAAAGATGATATTTCGTTGAATGTTGCCAATGCTTTTTTACAAATTCTTTTTAACAAAGAGAACTTAAAAGTAAAAAATGAACAACTGTTGAACAATGAAAAACAACTGCAACGTTCTCAAGAATTAGTAAAAGCAGGTTCTGTTCCAAGAGGCGATTTGCTCGATGTTCAAGCAACAGTTGCTGCCAACAAACAAGCGGTTGTTATTGCTGAAAACAGTTTGTTGATTTCAAAATTAAGCTTGGCGCAATTGCTTCAATTGGAAAATTTTCAAGATTTTGACATTGCTGATAGCGACTACGATGTGAGTGAAAGCCCAACAATGTTGCAAACGCCCACTGCCATTTTTGAAAAAGCAAAAGAACAAAGATCAGAAATAAAAATAGCCAAAACCAATCTCGACATTGCCGAACGCGATGTTAAAATTGCTAAAGGGGCTTATCAACCTAATATTCAAGGATTTTATAGTTTCAGCACTAGAGTAGGGTATTCCGAGCGAATGGTTGGTTACGGATTGGATACTGTAAACCCAAACACCGTGATTGGCTACGTGGAAGGAACCAATACAAATGTTTTGCAACCCAATTACAAACCTATCTTTGGAAATGCAGCGCCATTTTTTGATCAATTTGATAGTAACAAAGGGCATAATTTTGGGTTTCAAATGAACATTCCGATATTCAATGGGTTATCAACTAGAAACAATGTTGCGAAATCAAAACTCAATTTAGAACGTTCAAAAATCGCACTTAGCCAACAAGAACTCGATTTAGAACGAAATATTTATACTGCTTTTACAGATGCTAAAGGCGCTTTAAATTCTTATGAAGCTGCACTTTCTGCACTTCAAGCACGAACAGAAGCCTATAATTATGCCAAAGAAAAATTCAATGTTGGCATAATGAATGCTTTCGATTTAAACCAATCGCAAACCTTATTTGTAAATGCACAATCGGAAGTAATACGAACCAAATACGATTATATTTTTAGAGTCAAAGTAGTCGAATTCTATTTTGGAATTCCAATCATTCAAAATTAATTATTATGTCAAAAAAATCAATATATATTACATTAGGAGTACTGGTAATCGTGATAATAGGCTTACTTGTTTTGTCTAAAACAGGAGTAATAGGCGCTAAAAAGAAAGGTACAGAAGTAGAAATTGCAACGGTTTCAAACATTACAATTATAGAAACTGTTTCAGCCACTGGAAAAATTCAACCGGAAACCGAAATTAAAATTTCGTCTATGGTTTCGGGTGAAATTATAGATTTGCCAGTAAAAGAAGGGCAAGTAGTTAAAAAAGGAGATTTGTTGGTAAAAATAAATCCCGATTTATACACCTCTGGTTTGAACCGTACGGTTTCTAATTTATCGGGTACTAAAGCCGGTTTAACACAAGCTGAAGCTCAATTTAACGAAGCAAAATCGAGCTACGAAAGAAACAAAACCTTATTCGAAAAAGGAATTATTTCCAAATCAGATTGGGACAAAGCTATTGCCTCTTTTGAAGTAGCAAAAGCAACCAAACAATCGGCCTATTTCAATGTGCAAAGTGCTGCCGCAACGGTAAACGAAGCCAAAGACAATTTAGGAAGAACTATTATTTATGCGCCAGCCAGCGGTACTATTTCTTCACTTGGTGTAGAATTAGGTGAACGTGTTTTAGGAACGCAACAAATGACGGGAACCGAAATTATGAGAGTGGCAAATCTCAATTCGATGGAAGTCGTAGTTGATGTAAATGAAAATGACATAGTAAAAATACACGAAGGCGATTCGGCTAAAGTTGAAGTTGATGCTTATCTAAAAAAACAATTCAAAGGAATTGTAACTAGCATTTCAAACTCAGCAAGTACCGCTTTAACAGCCGATCAGGTGACAAATTTTAAAGTAAAAGTGCGCATTGTAAAAGAATCCTATTTGGATTTAATGGAAGGAAAACCAGAAAGTTATTCGCCATTTCGACCAGGAATGACCGCTACGGTTGACATAATAACCAAAAGAAAAGCCGATATATTAGGTGTGCCTATTAGTGCCATTGTGATAAAAGCCGATACTTCGTCAATTAAAAAAGAAGCAGCTATTACTACAAACGATGATAAAAAAGCACCAAAATTGGACAAAAAATTAGAGTGTGTTTTTGTTAAAAATGGAGACAAAGCCAAAATTAGAGTAATAAAAACAGGCATTCAAGACGACACAAATATTGAAATTATCTCAGGGCTTAAAAAAGGCGATGTTGTCATAACGGGTCCTTATACTACGGTTTCAAAAGACTTGAATTCTGGTGATTTAATTTATATTCCAACCGACGAAGAAAAACAAAAGGCCAAAGAAAAAGAAATGAAAAAATAAAAAGAGAAGTCGCTTTCAAAAACAAACCCTATCTGTAATTCTAGTACAGATAGGGTTTTTCTTTTGGAGTAGATTGAACCTTCTTTTGTAAGAAGAATGAATAATTCACGAATCTATTTTAGATATTAAAAAGTAAACATAACTAAGAAATAGGTTAAAAATAATACATTAACCATATAATTGAGGATTCTTTGATTATATTTTTCTCATCAAAAAGTTGTCTCATAGTTAATTTATCATAATATGTACAACCAGAACAAACAGTAATTAATTCATTGGAATTCTTTATTTCAGCAATTTTTAAGCTATCTTTTTCTGTTAGTCTTATTTTTCCAAGACTTTTAAGTTTTTCAGAAATTATAACAGATAAAAATTTTTCAGCACTATTTTCTGAATATAGTGCGTTTGTTATTTTCTTGTATTTTTTGGTTTTTAAAAGAATTCCAAATTGTCCAACAGCTTTGGTGGGATTAAGAGTTTCAGAACAACCAAATCCCAACAAAGGAATTTCTATTTCATTACTTTGAGCAATAATGAAGTTAAAACTCGAACATAATAATACAATTAGATATTTTAACATAGTATTCCATTTTTAGGTTTTAAAAATAATAGTAACTTTAAATCAGCTTTATAATTATTGTAACTGATTTTTTTAAATGCATTTAGCCTGATTATTTTCGGAATAAAGGCAAATATTTTGCTCTATTTTCATACATTATCCATAACAAAATAGCACTTAAAACCAGCACTAGGGGTAAGCCCCTTTGGTCTTGAACAATGTTGGTTAGTGCTATTCCAACCATTACTGGAAAAATAATTAATGCTCCCAAAGCCCTTGTTCTTGGTAAAATGATTAATAGCCCACCTAATAATTCAGCAATTCCAACAAGTGGCATTAACCAACCGATTTCGGTAAATGCGTCAAATGCTTTAAGCATTTTTTCTGGTAAATCTTTTGGCATTGGCATAAAATGGAAAAATTTATCCAAACCAGCATTAATAAAAAGCAATCCAAAAAGGAGTGCTAACACAAATAAGACTTTGTTTTTAATTGAATTTTTCATTTTCAGTATAGTTTTTAAAGTTATTTAATATCATTTGCCAACCCATTTTCTGCATCTCAATTGGATTTTCGTTTTCTGCATCAAAGGTTGTTGTAATATGGGTTAAATCATCAATATTTTCAAAAATGGTGGTGGCTTTTCTGCCGTCACCCATTGTATATGTTAGTTCATGGTAATTGGAAACAACATCATAAATGGCTTCAAAATCAAAACCAAAACTGCCGTCTTTGGCTTCCATTCTTGCAAAATATTTCCCGCCAATTCGTAAATCATTTTCTGCTTTTGGACATTGCCAACTTGGGTCTGCAAAATTCCATTTTGTAATATGAATTGGATTTGTCCAACATTCCCAAACACTTTGCAAAGAGGCATTAATGCTGGCACTAATAGTAATTTTTATAGCCATATCTTGCTTTTAATTTTCAACAAATCCTTCAGAATTTGGTTTCTTTACTACTGCAATTCCTGCTCCTACCTTTTGGATTTTATTCAAAAAGAAGGACTTTTATATTTGCTAAAGTAAATTTTTTTAAAATACGAACCAAATAATACACAATGTTCCAAAAGGAGAAGTTTGAAAACGATTACAGTTATTGATAATTCCCAAAAAAATGTTCAAAAAACACCTGCTAATAATTAGATTGAAATCTTTTTTAACAATCTTTTTAACAATCCTTTGTGAAACAAGGGATTTACGAAATCCTACCTTTGTTCTAAATTAGAAAGAAATCAAGAACCAAAAATGAAAAAATTAAAATTTATTTTAACCCTCCTTTTTTTAGCAGTTACTTTTTTAAATTTTGCTCAAAACAGACCCGAAATGAAAAAGGTTTTGGTTTCAGGAAAAATAATTGATAAAACCAACAAGCAACCCCTAGAATATGCAACAATCACATTGCAAAACACTAAAAAAGCTACCGATGTAACAGGTGGAATTACCAATGCTAAAGGCGAATTCGAATTTGAAGTTCACACCGGAACCTATGACATTAAAATTGAATTTATTTCGTTTAAAGCAATTGAAATCAAGCAAAAAAACATTCAAGAAAATTTGAATCTCGGTACCATTTCTCTAGCTGACGACGCTACACAATTGAATGAAGTTGAAATAAGAACGGAGCGCACTACGGTAGAAATAAAACTCGACAAAAAAGTATACAATGTAGGAACCGATTTGATGGTGAAAGGCGGTACCGTGAGCGATGTTTTAGACAACATTCCATCAGTAGCAGTGGCTCAAGACGGAACCATCAGCCTTCGAGGTAATGAAAATGTTCGAATTTTGATTGACGGAAAACCTTCTAACGCCATAAATATTGCCGAAGCGTTGAAACAAATCCCTGCTGATGCTATTGACAAAGTTGAGGTAGTAACCAATCCTTCTGCGCGATACGATTCAGAAGGTGGCGGCGGACTTTTGAACATTATTCTTAAAAAAGGAAAAAACCAAGGCGTGAATGGCAGTGTGATTGTTTCGGTTGGAAATCCAGAAAGTTATGGCGTTTCTGCCAATGTAAATTACAAAAGAGAAAAAACAAATTTATTTACTTCAACAGGCTATAACTACAGAAATAACCCAGGTAAATTTTTGACAAATTCACAATATTTGAATCCTGACGGAAGCACAAAAAATTATATTAACGAGAAAAGAGACAATACAAGAACGGGAAATAGTTATAATGCTACGATTGGAATGGACTGGTTTTTAGACAAATCAACTACTTGGACAAATTCGGTTAATTTCAGAAAAAACAACGGTCAAAATCCAGAATCGGTTTCTTATGATAATTATGACTTGAATTATGTTTATCAATCTACAAATTACCGTCAAAACGATCAAAACAGTAACGGACAGAACCTAGAATACACGACCAATTTTACTAAAAAATTCAAAAAAGAAGGGCACAAATGGACTATTGACGGTTCGTTTTCAGCCAACAAGGACAATGATTATTCCTTAATTTCGGATGTGAAAAACGAAATTACTTCTAACGAACAAGATCAAAAGAGAAATATTATTCAGTCGGATTATGTATTGCCTTTCGGAAAAGGAAGTCAGTTTGAATTTGGTTACAAAGGTGATTTTAGCGAATTGACAACGGCTTATATGGTGGGAAGTATTAGCAATGCGGGGGTTTATACGCCTTATACCAATTTCACAAATACCTTAGAATACAAAGAAAAAGTAAACGCGTTGTATTCGCAATTAGGGACTAAAGTAGGTAAGTTTTCCTTTCTTTTTGGATTGCGTTATGAAAATTCCAACATCGATATTAATCTTTTGACAACAAATAATTTCAACAAGAAAAAATATGCCAATTTTTTCCCAAGTGCTTTTTTTACCTATGAAATTTCTAGCCAAAGCAGTGTTTCATTGAGCTACAGTAAAAGAATTTCGCGTCCAAGAGGAAGACAAATCAATCCGTTTTCAAACTATTCAAGTAACATTAATATGTTTCAAGGAAACCCAGATTTGAATCCCGCTTTAACCGATGCTATTGATTTTGGATATTTAAAACGTTGGGAAAAACTGACCTTCAACACCTCAATGTATGGAAATAGAACCACAGACTCTTTTCAATTTGTCCGAAGACAAAGCGGTGATTTTGTAAACGGTACCCCGGTAATTGTAAGCTCCCCAATAAATTTAGCTACAGAATTACGTTACGGATTTGAATTTACCTTAAATTATTCGCCTTACAAATGGTGGAAATTAAATTCTAATTTCAACTTTTTTAAAGTGGATACCAAAGGCGATTATGCTTATCTCAATTCATCAAATGTAATGGTTTATCAAAATTTCAACAATAATGCCTCTTCATGGTTTACTCGATTAACTTCCAAAATAAGTTTGCCATACAAAATTGATTGGCAAACGAATGTAACTTATAATGGACCTCAAGACAATGCGCAAGGAAGAACAATTGGTGTGGCTAGTGCTAATTTAGGCTTCAGCAAAGATGTTTTAAAAGACAAAGCAACGATTACATTAAACGTACAAGATGTTTTTAATTCCAGAAAGCGTATTTATGAATCCTATTTACCTCAAGTTAATTCTTATGCAGAAATGCAAAGAAACCTAAGGCAAATAACGCTTTCTTTCACTTACAGATTCAATAAAAAGAAAGGGGAAAAAGAAAAACTTCCGAAACAATCCGACTCTGAGGGTGGAGACTTCCCAGGATAATCATTAAACAAAAAAAGCCAGAAAATTCAATTCTGGCTTTTTTTATACATTATAATTCTACATTAATTTCCCGTAAAATCAGCTTTCCTTTTTTCTAAAAAAGCGGTTGTGCCTTCTCTAAAATCGTTGGTTCCAAAGCATTTCCCAAAGGCTTCAATTTCAGTTTTGTAGCCATTGGTTCCGTCTTCAAAATTGGCGTTTATCGCTTTTATCGCGTGTGCAATAGCAACAGGTGAATTTTTCATGATGCGAGTTGCAATTCCATAACAAAAGTCTAAAAGTTCTGATTGAGGCACCACATGGTTTACTAATCCAACTCTATAAGCTTCGTCGGCAGGCATCATTCCAGCTGTCATAATCATTTCCATAGCACGTCCTTTTCCAATTAATTGGGGCAAACGTTGTGTTCCACCATAGCCAGGAATTACGCCAAGTGAAGTTTCGGGCAAGCCCATTTTGGCGTTTTCAGAAGCAATTCTAAAATGACAAGACATCGCTAATTCTAAACCACCACCAAGTGCAAATCCGTTAACGGCAGCAATTACTGGAGTTTTCAAATTTTCTACAAAATCAAACAAAAGGGTTTGACCCTGTGCCGCTAACTGTCCGCCTTCTGTAACTGAAAAATTAGCAAATTCTGAAATATCGGCGCCCGCTACAAATGCTTTTTCGCCACTTCCGGTAAGCACTATAACTTTAATTTCAATATTTTTTTCTAAGGAATCAAAGGCAAAATGCAGTTCTTGAATGGTAGCTTTGTTTAAGGCATTCAGCTTTGTTGGTCTGTTGATGGTAACGGTTGCAATGTTATTTTCGGTTGCAACCAAAATGTTTTCGTAGTTCATTTTTACTATTTGGTTTTTATTAATGGTAATGAAACGGTAAACAAAGTTCCTTTTCCTGTTTCTGTTTCAAATGTAATTGTTCCTTTATAATTTTCAATAATATTTTTAATAATTCCCAATCCCAATCCCATTCCACTAGTTTTGGTGGTGAATTTTGGTTCAAAAATATGTTCTAAATTTTCTTCTTCTATGCCTACACCGTTGTCTTTTACGGTAATCAAAACATTGTCTTTTTTTCTTTTAACCGTAACAACGATTGTTTTAATTTCTTGATTTTCTGGAATGGATTGAATGGCGTTTTTGACCAAATTAGTAATAATACGTATCAATTGCGTACGGTCTATTTTTGTAATAATTTCGCTTTCTTCACTTTTAAAAACCAAATAGTCTTCATTAAAAATTTCTAAAGCCAATTCAACAATATTAACCACATTCAGAGTTTCATTTTGTTGGGCCGGCATGGAAGCAAAGTTGGAAAAGGCTGAAGCCACGGCACTCATGGTATCTATTTGTTGAATCAAAGTTTCGGAATAATCATTCATTTTTTGTTTCACATCAAAAGCATCTGGGTCAAATTTTCTTTGAAAACTTTGCACGGTTAATCGCATTGGTGTTAGTGGATTTTTAATTTCATGAGCCACTTGTTTCGCCATATCACGCCATGCTTGCTCGCGTTCACTTTGAGCCAATTTTACGGCACTTTCTTCTAGTTTGTCCACCATTCCATTATAAGCGTTTATTAGTAAACTAATTTCTTCAGTGCTATCATCCGCTTCGATTTTTTCGTTTTTTTGATTTAAACTCGTTTCTGTAATTTTTTCTGAAATTGCTTTCAAGGATTGGGTTACATAACTCGATAGAAAGTAGGCCAATCCAAAGGCAATAATGAGCATAAACGCATAAACTTGTCCCAATCTGAAAAGGAAATTGTGCAACTCCCGGTCATAGAAACCATCGTCTTCAATATAAGGCAAACTCAAAATCCCCAATGGTTTGAATTTTAAATCCTTGATTTGACTGAAAGAAGAACGGTATTTTTTGTCGTCAATAGTTTTGATATCTACATAGCGTTT
>CAIRNC010000293.1 GCA_903879875.1 uncultured Bacteroidota bacterium | reverse complement strand
ATGCTGATTCTATTCTAAATTATCAACTGTCTGACGAATCAGGAAAGTTAATATCCAACAAAAAAATAAGTGAAGTAGAAATGGCAATACCCATGGATTATTTGGCTTCTGGCATTTATTTTCTCTCTATTTTAGAAAAAAATGCTGTTATTAAAACATTTAAAATCATTAAAAAATAAATCCATGAAATCGATTTTATCTTCTATTTTTAAAATAGATTTTATATTCTCTATTTATAGTTGTGTAACGCCTCTATTTGCGCAAGCACCACAAAAAATGAGCTATCAAGCTGTGATTCGAAGTGCTAATAACAATTTAATCACTTCTTCAACTATAGGTATTCGAATTAGTGTTTTACAAGGTTCATCAACGGGCAACACGGTATATTCCGAAACACAAACACCTACAACCAATAGTAATGGTTTAGTTAGTTTAGAAATTGGAACCGGAAACGTTGAAACTGGTAGTTTTTCTGCTATTAACTGGGGTTCTGGAACTTATTATATAAAAACGGAAACCGATCCAACAGGCGGAACAAACTACTCCATTGTAGGTTCAAATCAACTTTTAAGTGTTCCTTATGCTTTGTATGCTGCCAATAGTGCTCAAAGCAATTTTCCACAAGGAACAAATATTGGAGATATGCAATATTGGAATGGAACTTCATGGGTAATGATTCCAATTGGTCAACCGGGTCAAACTTTAAAAGTAACTCCTACAAATATCCCGCAATGGTCACAAAATATGTTGTCCAGTGTAACAACAATAAGTACTTCAGATGTACTCGCTCAACAGGCTACTTTGAACGGGAATGTAACGAACGCTGGAGGAGAATTAGTTTTAAGCAGAGGATTTTGTTTAAATACCACAGGAAATCCATCCGTTTCCGATATCATTGTCATGGCTGGAGCAGGAATTGGAACATTTAATGGAAATGCTCAAAATTTATTGCCTTCTACAACCTATCATGTTAAAGCTTTTTCAACAACAATTGCTGGAACTTCTTATGGTGCCGAATTAGTTTTTACGACTCAAAATGGAATAGCTTCTGTCACCACAACTGCTGCAACCGATATCGGATTATGCTCGGCAAATTCTGGAGGAACGCTACTTTCAGATGGTGGAGCTCCGATTATTACATATGGTGTATGTTATGGTACAAATCCTACTCCAACGATTTCAAACGATTTTGTATCAGGCGATTCAAGTGTATTTTCCCAAGCAACAATTACAACAAGCAGTGCCAACACTGTATATCATTATCGCGCATTTGTAACGAATGGAGTAGGCACTTTTTATGGAAATGAATTGACATTTACATCAGAAAATATTACTACTTCATTTACTATTTCACCAGCAACAGCCATACAATCATGTGCCGCTACTGTTAACTACACTGTTTCATCATCGAATCCTTCTTCTATTTATGGTAGAGGACTTTGTTATTCGACTACACCCAATCCAACTATAAATGACAACTCACTTTATGACAATAACAATCAAATAGTCATTAACTGTCTGACAGCAAACACTACTTATTAT
>CAIRNC010000292.1 GCA_903879875.1 uncultured Bacteroidota bacterium | reverse complement strand
TTTATTAAAACTATTTTGAGTCTAGTAAGGACTTTTTTCTGTTATTAATCCTATTGGGAGTTCAAAAATATTTTTATTTAGTTGCATTGATTTTACTTCATTTGCAATACTCGTCATAATAAATTGAGCATTTTCGACTACTATTTTTAGAGGTAAAGCATTTGATTTTGATATAAAATCAAACCAATTTCCAAATTTGTGATTTACAAATAACTTTGCATCAACAGCAATTTTTGAGCTAAAATAATATTTTTGAATACCACTTTTACAAGTCAAAATAATTACATCACATATACTGCCAAGAATTTCAATTGTATTTTTATTTACTTCCATTTTTAAAATCTCATCCCCTTGAACACTTGCATCATTCCATATTGCTTTTTCTGAATTAGACATTTTGGTATATAGCTTGTTTTCAGCATTATTATAAATTTGCCATTGCATTAATTTGCCGTTTAGTACAGATTTATAATCACCATTTTTTATAAAATATTCTTGTGTTGAGCCTAACATATCAGTAAATTGTTGGTCGGTCATATTTGTCAATTTACTTTTATAAGTATTTTGGTAAGAAATTTTACCTTCAAAATTTTGACTAAATACGAAAGTAGATGCTAAAGTTATTAATATTAAAAATACGATTTTTTTCATTACATTTTTGGTTAATTTTTTAAAAAGAATTAATTAGGTTACTCATTCTTCCAATTCAATCGGTCTTGTTGACTGTATTGCCATGGTGCTCCATTGTTTTCAATATTGGTCATCATGGCATTCAAAGGCATTGGAGCAGCGCTTTGTTCCATAACCAGATACCTTCTCATATCCATAATAATTGATAATGGGCTAATGTTTACTGGACATTCTTCAACACAAGCGTTACACGATGTACATGCCCAAAGTTCTTCAGGTGTAATGTAGTCGTTCAATAAAGTTTTGTTATCTGGAATAAAAATACCTTTGTTGGCATCTATATTTTTACCCACTTCTACCAATCGATCTCGAGTGTCCATCATTATTTTTCTCGGAGATAATTTTTTCCCCGTTTGATTTGCTGGACAAGAAGAAGTGCAACGTCCACATTCGGTACAAGTATAAGCATTCATTAATTGAACCCAATTTAAATCCTGAACATCACTTGCGCCAAATTTTGCAGGAGCAGCTGTTTCGTCCACAGGTGCTGCGGCATAAGGATCTGCATTTGGATCCATCATTAGTTTTACTTCATTTGTCACGGATGCTAAATTGTCTAATTGCCCTTTTGGATTCAAATCTGCGAAGTAAGTATTTGGAAACGCCAGTAAAATATGAAGATGTTTAGAGAAATAAAGATAATTCATAAAAATTAAAATCCCAATTATATGAATCCACCAAAAAGTGCTTTCAAGAATTTCGACAGTTTCAGGGTTCATATCTCTAAAAAGGGGAAAAATAAAATGTGAAATTGGAAAAGCTCCTGAACCAACCGTTTGTTGATGTACATCGGAAGCGTTCATTAATAAAAACAAAGACATCAATACGATTTCAAAATACAAAATATAATTGGCATCTGATTTAGGCCAGCCATTTAAATCGGAGCTTACAAAGCGTTTTAGTTTGATAATATTTCTTCTGGTCCAAAAAATTAAAACCGCAATTAAAACGATTACAGCTAATATTTCAAAGGAGCCAATGATACAACTATAAGCTACTCCAAGGAAGAGAAAGGCTCTATGTGTTCCGAATATGCCATCTATGATTATTTCTAATAATTCGATGTTTATAATTATAAAACCCAAATAAACAAAAAGATGCAATATTCCAGCGACTGGTCGTTTTACCATTTTGGATTGACCAAGCGCAATCATTGCCATGTTTTTCCATCGTTCTTTCGAATTATCCGAACGGTTTATAGGCTGACCTAGTTTAATGTTTCGAATTATTTTTTTTATATTAATTGTAAAAAAACCAATTCCTATAAGGAGTAGTATTGCAAAAAAAATATTATCTAAATAGTTCATATCCTATTATTTTTTTGGAAGTGTAATTGAATCTTTTGGGGCTATATAAGGTTTGTTTTTCTTTCCAAATAAGGAAACATTTACATAGCGCGTTGGGTATAATCGAACATCTTGCAATAACAGTTCGAGTTCTTTTGAAGTTTTAGATAAATTGGTATACAAGATATCATCGGTGAGCAATTTTCCCATTGTGCCTTTGCCAGAATGAAGATTTACCATAATGCCATCTACAGTAGCAAGGGTTTTTTGAAGATTTTTTACCGTTTTGCCTAAATCAGCTTTGTTGAGTGAATCTGAAATTTTAGAAAAATCACTAGAGACTTTATTGAAATTAGAAACCATTCCGCCAATTTTTCCTTTATTTTCATCTAAAATACTATTGATACTTGATGATGCTTTATGAAATTGAGCCATGGTTTCACTCAATTCAGCTAAGGTTTTTTTAAGGTTTTCTTGTCCATTTTTGTCTAAAACATTGTTTATTCCTGTAATTAATTTGTCTGCGTTTAGTAAAACCTTATCTAATTTTTCCTGAATTGGTGCTAATTTTTCGCTTACAAGGTCGGTTAGTCCAGGAATTTGATTGCCAATTAGAAAATCACCAGATATAGCAAGTGTTTTATCTGCAAAATTCGGAATTACTTGAATTTGTTTACCTCCAATTAAACCTGGTTCATAAATGTTTACTTTACTCGATTTTGAAATTGGAAAATCGCTTTTCACTAGCAGTTCTACATTCAATTTTCCAGTTTCGTTTTGAACAGTAATGTTACTCACTTTACCAATTACAAGCCCATTTAGTGTTATTGGCGCAGAAATAGCAAGACCTTCCACATTATCGTATTGCACATAAAATGTCTTGTAATTACTAAATAAATCTTTCCCTTTTAGAAAGCTATAGCCCCAAATAAATAATAATATGGAAGCAATAACTAATATAGCGGTTTTATTTTCTCTACTTATTTTCAATTTTTGGTTGTATTTTAAATTAGATTATTTATTCTTATTTTTTGGTAGCTTCTTTTATGTCAATCTTTTTTCCATCTTTAAAAGCCA
>CAIRNC010000291.1 GCA_903879875.1 uncultured Bacteroidota bacterium | reverse complement strand
TCAACAGTAGGTATACTGGCTGATGGAATAACAAAAGTAGGCACAGAAGAAGTTCCTAAAAGCCCCCCTGTATAACTCCAAGTGTAAGTCACGCCAACTCCTGCATCAGTAGCAGTTAAAGTAATTGGTGTTCCTAAACATAAACCATTTCCGATAGCAGTTATCGGATTCAAAACCGTTGATACACAAGCTGTAACGGTTATTGTAGCCGTAGTGTTGTACTCTGGGCAACTCTCTGTAGCTAAAACTTTATAATTTATAATATATGTTCCTGTTGTAGCATTAGTCAAATCCAATACGCCTGTGGTGGTATTTAATAATACTCCTGTGGCTGGTGTAATACTAAAAATACCGCCAGCGGTCAATCCTGAAGTTACAGGGGCTAAAGCCGCATTGGAATTTCTACAATATCCTGGATTACCACCATCGTCTGGGTAACTGAAGATGCCAGCCCCTGGTGTATTTACAGTTAACATAAATGACTTAGTTGGTGTACAATCTGAAGAAGCGCCCAAATATTCTATTCCCATAAAAATTTGTTGCCCGTCAGCTCCTAAATAAGTAGATGGATTTGAGATTGGATTGTTTTGATTGTCAGCATCTAATTGTGAATGATAATAATTAAAATTAAAATCACTCGGGTTTTGAGTACCAACCACAACTTGTTCATTTTGAGTTAAGTCAAAAATTGCAGCTGTTGGGGTAGCACAAATTTTCATTGGACTAGCTTCATTTAATGGATCTGGAGAAGTTACAGTATATTGTACATCAATATCATCACTTAAAGAGCAATTAGCGGCATTTGCATAAGTATAAACTACTGTATAAACACCGTTTGTATTGATATCTAAATAATAATTAGTTTCAGATGGCAATAAAACTCCGTCTTTGTACCAAGAATAAGTTACATCAGCAATTGGCCCATACAAAGTTTGACCAGGTAAAGCACCTGGAGTGGTACCTTGAATTCTTATCGTTTGACCTTGACACAAGGTAAAATTACTTGAATTGGATAATGGCCCTGTACCTTTTATATTTGGTTGATCAATCTCAAAACTTCCAGCTTCAATAAAAACTGCTGAATCAAAAGCCTCGTCATTAAAATCAGACACTATCATCTTAATTCTATATGGATGATTTGGAATAACGGTTGCGCTTGCACGCAAGGAAACGGTTTGTCCTCTCATATTTATAGCAGAAGTTGTAGGGTTAGCTACGTTATATCTATCAAAATAGGTAGGATTAGCATCAGGACAACTAGTGTTATATATATTCTTTCTAATCGTTTTAACAGTAATTGGAGTTGTTGTATTGGGAACAACAGCTAAATTTGTTTTTATACCGGTTACCATATCTTGAAGAATAAAAGCAAACGGATCAAACCAATTACATTGATATTGACCATATTCTTCAGCAGCAAAAATGAAATTAAAACCAAATTTATTAGAAACAGGGGTAAATTGAAACTCTACAAACGATTTATCATGAATATTTGCAGTTGTATATCCAAGTATGTTTGACAATTCTTGATCTTGTCCTGGAACTCCACCGCCCGTACACGTTGTTGATGTATTAGATCCATCGTATTTTCCTTGAGTTAATGAAGCTGTTCCTGAACGAATAACTACACCTTCTTTAAACGGAAAGGTAGAATTATTATTTCTAAAATAACCAAAACCACAGAATTGAGAAGCTTGAAAATTAGATAAAGGCACACAAGGTGTATTTACTAACAAATCATTTACAAGACCCCCAACTAAAAGACTTCCTGAACGTGGGGTGTGTGGTAAATAAGCTACATTTGGATTATGAGCTTCAATTACTGTAACAAAATCAATTTTTGGTGTATCTGTATCGGTACAATTAGCACAAAATGGGTTTTGATCGGGTGTATCACTATTTACAACTACCGTATTTATTAAATTTACAATGGGTTGTGAAGGGTTTGATGGATTTGGAAAATTATAAGTTACTGGCACAACTACAGATACAGTGTAGGTTGCTACAGCTCCCAAAGGTAATAATGGAATAGTATCTATTAAAGCTCCTGAACCATGATTACCATTACTACCCTGCCAAGACATAGTAGTTCCTACAGGTACTGCATCGGTAACATCTACATTTATAGCATCACTTGGACCTGAATTAGCAATAGTAATGGTGTAAGTGTTTGTACTATTTAATAGAAATTGCGTTTGATTATCTGTTTTTAAAATTTGCAAATCGGCAAAAGGTGTCGGGGTATCTATATCAGTGCACAATAAACAAGGCGGGTTGACCGCTGGTAAAGTACTGGTAAAAGAAACTTGACTAATCAAATTGGATGTTTGACTATAGCTACTTGGAATTTTAACCGTAACGGTATAGGTTATCGTTTGTCCAGGATTTAAAACAGGAATGGTATTGATTAAATTATCAGTACCCGAAGTACTATTTCCTGTCCAAGTTACATTGGGTGGAGTGGCTCCCATTGGAATACCTGCAGGTACCAAATCAGTTACCACCACATTGGTGGCTGCTGTTGTACCTGTATTTGTTACCGTTACCGTATATGTTCTAGTACCTCCAGCTATATAGACCAAACTGTTATCGGAGTTGACTACTACGATACCACCTGGCGCAACTGCGTTGCTGTCAATATCGGTACATTTAATACAACTTGGGTTTGGATCTGATGTGTCACTAGTTACTAAAGTTTGACTAACAAGATCTCCAGTAAAACTATTTGGAATGACAAGTGTAATGGTATAAGTAATTGTTTGACCGTTAGTAAGTGTTGCAATAGTATCATCTAATGACAAGTTGGTTCCACTTGTTCCGTTACTTCCCGTCCACGAAAACTGTGTAATACCTGTTGGAATAGCATTTGAGATATGAACATTCGTTGCATCTGATGGCCCAGTATTGGTCATCGTAACAGTATAAGAATTAGTGGCTCCGAAAACATAACCGGTTTGATTATCCGTATTCACAACTATAATATCAGCACCTACCCCTAGAATATCCGTATCTATACATTGTATGCAAGCAGGAGTTGGGTCAAATGTACTACTGGTAACAATGGTTTGACTGGTTAAAGAACCTGTAAAGGCTGCTGGTACCAATAACGTAATGGTGTAAGTAACGGTTTGTCCATAATTTAAGTTTCCAATAGAATTGCTTAAGGCGGTGTTAGTGCCACTTGATCCATTGCTTCCTGTCCAAGAAAACTGTGTAATGCCCGCAGGAATCGCATTATTTACCAATACATTCGAGGCATTATT
>CAIRNC010000290.1 GCA_903879875.1 uncultured Bacteroidota bacterium | reverse complement strand
ATTAAATGTTATCAAAGTTCTTTTGTGCTTTCAGGAATAGGCGATTTAACTAAAGAAATGATGCTCGACAATTTAGAAAGAATTAAAGGGATGATTCCTAAAAAAGGGGATAGTAAAGCTACAAAAGCTAATATTGAATCACCAAAAGAAGCAATTGCAATAGAACCTACAACAGAGAAAAATAAAACTCAATCTCAAGTTGAAGAAAATAAAACGGTTGCAACAGAATCTTCAACTGACAAAACCACCAATCAACCTCCAGTTGAAGAGAAAAAACCTGTTGTTGAAGAACCTACTACTGATAAAACTACAACTCAAGCTCCAGTAGAAGAGAAAAAACCAGTTGATACAATAACTACTACTGAAAAAACTACAGACCAACCGCCAGTGGAAGAAGTTAAAGTACCAATTACTACAGACCAACCTCCAGTTGAAGAAAAAAAACCATAAGGTATGTCAAAAATAAAAACATCCTTCTTTTGTCAGAATTGTGGAACACAATATTCTAAATGGCAAGGGCAATGCAATGCTTGCAAAGAATGGAATACTATTGTTGAAGAGGTTATTCAAAAAGAAGAAAAGTCGGCATGGAAACCAACAACATCTGAAGTAAAAAAAGTCGCAAAACCCCTCAAAATTCATGAGATTGATTCTTCTCAAGAAATCAGGATGGACACTTGTGATGGCGAACTCAACAGAGTTCTCGGCGGCGGAATTGTGCCTGGCTCCTTGATACTTTTAGGTGGCGAACCCGGTATTGGAAAAAGCACTTTGCTTTTACAAATATCTTTAAAATTACCCTACAAAACTTTATATGTTTCGGGAGAAGAAAGTCAAAAGCAAATAAAAATGCGTGCCGAAAGGATTACACCAAACGGTGACAATTGCTACATTCTTACAGAAACAAAAACACAAAATATTTTCAGACAAATTCAAGACATTGAACCTGAAATCGTGATTATTGATTCCATTCAAACGCTACATACCGATTATATTGAATCTTCACCTGGAAGCATTTCTCAAATTAGAGAATGTACTGCCGAGTTAATCAAGTTTGCAAAAGAATCAAATGTACCCGTGATTTTAATTGGTCACATTACAAAAGACGGAAGCATTGCTGGGCCAAAGATTTTAGAACACATGGTAGATACCGTTTTGCAATTTGAAGGGGATAGAAATCATGTCTATAGAATCCTTCGTTCACTAAAAAATCGTTTTGGTTCTACATCAGAATTAGGAATTTATGAAATGCAAGGAACCGGTTTAAGAGAAGTTTCCAATCCATCCGAGATATTAATTTCACATAAAAACGAAGAACTTTCGGGCACCGCTATTGCTTCAACCCTCGAAGGAATGCGTCCGTTGATGATTGAAATTCAAGCTTTAGTAAGCACTGCTGTTTACGGAACGCCTCAACGAAGTACTACAGGCTACAATGCCAAAAGATTGAACATGATTTTGGCAGTTTTAGAAAAGCGGGCAGGATTTAGACTCGGAACCAAAGACGTGTTTTTGAACGTAACTGGAGGCATTTCTGTTGACGACCCTGCTATCGATTTAGCGGTAGTGGCTGCCATTCTTTCTTCTAATGAAGATATTCCTGTAGGAAAAGACTTTTGTTTTGCTGGCGAAGTTGGACTTTCGGGCGAAATACGTCCTGTAAACCGTGTGGACCAACGTATTCAAGAAGCAGAAAAATTAGGCTTTTCAACTATTTTTGTTTCTAATTACAACAAAATTACTTTGAAAAATACAACAATAAAAATACGATTGGTAAGTAAAATTGAAGACGTTGTGAGTGAATTATTTGGGTAGTAATTTATAACAATTATTGTTTTTATATAATAATAGCTGAATATTTTATTATAAAAGGATTATGTGGGAATTAATTAAAAAGCATTATGTTATACTATAATCCGTTTTATTTTTTATTGACCAGTATTTTAAATATAAATAAAGTCCTAATATTAAAATTCAACACTAACCCCATGCTGTTGTAAAAGTATAATAAAACAATTAAAACACCTTTTACACCTTACTATTATCGCTATTTTAGCAAACCTATTATTTTAAAAAAAATAGTAATTTATTATTAGAAATTGAAAGTTTATAATTCAAATTTCAAAATAAACTATCTTTGCCATTGACAACAAACAATACAACATGAAAATTTTATTACTAGGTTCAGGAGGAAGAGAACATGCTTTCGCTTGGAAAATGATACAAAGTCCACTATGCCAAAAACTATTTGTAGCTCCAGGCAATGCTGGTACGGCAAGCATCGCATCAAATGTATTACTAAACCTGCTCGATTTTGAAGCTATAAAAACCTTTGTCCTCCAAGAAGGAATCAACATGGTGGTCGTTGGTCCCGAAGACCCATTGGTACACGGTATTTTTGATTTTTTCAAAAACGATGCAACCCTAAAAGATATTCCAGTTATAGGACCTTCAAAAATTGGGGCACAATTAGAAGGCAGTAAAGAATTTGCCAAAGAATTCTTGGTGAAACACCACATCCCTACTGCCGCTTATGCTAGTTTCACTAAAGAAACTTATCTAGAAGGTTGTATGTTTTTAGAAACCTTACAACCGCCGTATGTTCTAAAAGCCGATGGTTTGGCGGCAGGAAAAGGCGTTTTAATTCTACAAAATTTAGAAGAAGCCAAAATCGAATTGAGCAACATGCTACTCCATGATAAATTCGGGCAAGCAAGTTCAAAAGTTGTTATAGAAGAATTTCTAGACGGTATAGAATTAAGTTGTTTTGTACTTACTGATGGAAAAAACTATAAAATATTACCCACCGCAAAAGATTATAAACGTATTGGCGAAAGCGATACTGGACTGAATACCGGTGGCATGGGT
>CAIRNC010000289.1 GCA_903879875.1 uncultured Bacteroidota bacterium | reverse complement strand
TCCAATTTTAATTGAACATCATCAGTATCTTTATACTCTTTTTGGTAGAATTTTTTGAAATATCCAGCATATCCAGTTACTTTTACCTTTATTTGTTTAAAAAGTAAATAGTCGTGAATTTCTACAACATAGTTTGGATGAACAATTATGTCTGCTCCAGAATTTTGAATAGCATTATAAGCTGCAGCTGATTTTGTTTTGTTTTCTCTCGCTTTGAATAAAAAACTAAAATTAGTATCAGATGAATAACTCATTCCATCTGCAAATTTATTTCCTCCGCCTACTTGAAAAATCAAGAAATAAGAGGAGGTTGATTCTCCAACTAATTTTTTGTTCATGTCTATTTCTACGTTTGCTCTAATTGGATTAATTTCAGCTTTTGGAGCATAGGCAGGTGCAGAAAGCACTCCTGTTCTTGTAGTTGTACAACTTGTTAAAGCTACTGCAATTACTAAGGAAAGTAATAATTTTTTCATTTTCTTAAGTTTTAATTTGTTAATTTTAAACAAAAATATACTAATGAAAACAAATAAAAACAATGATTTAGTGAGCGTATCTCTTTGGCTATTAAGCGTAATTAAATGTATAATTCAATGTTTAGAATAATAGTCGTTCCTTGATTTGGAACTGAAATGATTGTAATGGGTTCTGAAGTGTTATGTTGAAATAATCCTATTCGTTCTTTGACTAATTTTATACCTTTTGAAGTGTTGAGCTTGTTCAACCTTTCTTTATTTATACCTTTTCCATTGTCTTTGATTTCACAAATTAACAAGCTGTCTTTCATCACAAAAGTTAATTCTAATGTTGGGTTTTTAGAATTGGAATCAAAAGCATGCACGAAAACATTCTCGATGAATGGTTGAAGTAACATTGGAGGGATTTCAATAGCATAGGTATCAATTTCTTTTGGAAGGTTTATTTTGAAGTTAATAGCTTCTTTAAACCTCATATTTTCTAGTTTTATATAGGTTTCTAAGTAGTGTATTTCTTTTTCAAGGCTAATTTTTGGTTGAGAAGAGTTATCCAGTGTTTGACGTATTAATTTTGAAAATTCAGTCATATACATCAAAGCTTCATCTACATTGTTTTTAATAATAAAGTTTTGAATTGAATTCATTGCATTAAAAATAAAATGAGGATTCATTTGGCTTTGCAATGCCTCCATCTTGGTTTCAGCCATACGTTTTTGGATTTTGCTTTTAGCTTGTAAAAATTGAATCCTTTTTTTATAACTAAAGAACCCAATTAGTAGTATTACAATTATGCAACTTATAATAAACCAACTTGTTTTCCAAAATGGCGGAGTAATTATTAGATATAGTAATTTGGTCTGAAAAACAGTTCCAGTTCCAATATTTTTTCCTTCAATTATCAACTTGAATTTTCCGTTTGGGATTCCTCTTAATTGAATTTTTGTAGCATTATCAAATTCGCTCCATGTATTAGTTAACCCAATGATTTTATAACGATATACATTTTTATCAGCATTGAGCAAATTGTAATTATTGAAGAATATCTCAATATCATTTTGATTGTAATTCAGTTTTAGTTCACTATTCCTATAACTACCCCAATGTAGATAAGCGGAATTGTTTTTCTGATTTACTCCATTTACTTTAATATTGGTAATTTGAATTAAATTTTGACCTATCTGATTTACTAGTAATTTCTTTACATCAAGAAATACTAATCCATCATTAGTTGCAATACATAAATTACCATTTTTATCTTTGATACAATCATTGAATTGAACATCGTTCATTCCTTCGGATTGATTGATAAGCTTTATAAATTTATGGTCTTTAATGACATTTATTCCTTTGTTTGTGCCAATAAAATAATATCCGTTAGATTGTTCAACAAATGAAATTGATGTGCCATATAAGTCTTTGTTTGGCTCATAGACATGAAGTATTTGTAATTTATTGCTAGACCATTTACCAATATAAACTCTGCCACTATTAGTGCCAATAACCAACTCACCTTTATCATTAATAATAATGTCTTTAATGTATTTTTCGCTGAATTGTTTCAGTAGGTTTAACGAATGGAAAGTATTGTTATGATAAATATATAGTCCATTAGAGCTTGACCCAAACCAAATTTGATTACCATCATTTACAATTTTAGAAATATCTGTTGGAGTATTTTTGTCTGTTATTGAAAGTTGTTCTGAGTTTAATCGGTCAAACTTATGAGTGTTCAAATACATATCGGAATACATCGCACCAAATAAAAATTTATCCTTTTCATCAAATGCAATGTGACCGCCATCGGTAAAATTAAAATATCGAAGATTATAGTTTTTATCAAAACTGAATATCCCAAATGTTGTAGTTGCCCATATATAGCCTTCGTTATCTGCAACAATATTAAAGCACGTGAAATTATTTCGTTTTCTATAAAAGTTGTATGAACCAATTGAATAGGGAGAAAG
>CAIRNC010000288.1 GCA_903879875.1 uncultured Bacteroidota bacterium | reverse complement strand
TCTACATCTCCTTCTTTTCCCATATTTGCCGAGCAGTGCATACTTGCAATTCCTCGCAATGGAAGAAAATAATTCATTACAGAAAAAATTCCTTTTTTCATTTCTCCACCATACCAAGTACCACCTATAATTTGTACTTTTTCGGTAAGATTAAAGAGTACAAAATTTTCAGAATTTAGTCCTTGTGCTTTCCAATTAGGGTTCGTTGCTTTTGAACCATTCATTACTATGAAATCAGGTTTTCCAAAAGTTTCTAGTTCATATAAAGAAGGTCTAATGAACATATTGGTTACAAAGTGTGCTTGCCAAGCTACTTCCATAACAAAACGAACTTTTAATCTTGTATCGGCATTAGTTCCACAAAAAGCGTCTACAACATAGAGTTTTGGAGAAGTAGAAAGTTGACGTAAAACCACCTCTTTAAGGTCATTCCAAACTTCGACTGTAGTTGGGAAATTTACTTTGTCATCCCAATAAATAGTATCTTTTGAAACGTCGTCTTTTACAATATATCTATCTTTAGGAGAACGTCCTGTGAATATTCCTGTTTTTACAGCCACAGCACCTGTTGCTGTTAATGCTCCTTTTTCGAATCCTTTTCTTTTGTGTGACACTTCCGCTTGAAATAACTCTTCATAAGAAGGATTGTACACCACTTCGTGATAACCTGTAATTCCTAAATCGTGTAATTCTTGGATAATTTTAATGTTTTTCATGACATTTGTTTTTATTAATTTCTATAGTCCAAATTTAGTTATTTTAGGTATCAAAATTACATGACAATTATCATAAAATAAATAAATCTGCGCAAACGTTTTCGCTATTTATAAGGCTTCGCGAGGTTTTTTAATGAGAAAAATCAGGTTTTATTAAAACAAAAACCTATACCTTTACTGCACTAAAAATTACTATTATGTTTGATTGGTTTAACAACTTGTTTAGTCCGATTGCTACACCGGATATAACGCAGTCTTTAATTGTTTTGTTACTTGCCATTAGCGTTGGCTTTTTTGTTGGTAGAATTAAAATAGGGAGCATTTCGTTAGGTGTTTCTGCCGTGATGTTTGTTGGATTGTTTTTAGGGCACTATGGTTATCGAATGGACGAAAGTATATTGGTCTTTGTTCGTGATTTTGGTTTGATACTTTTTGTGTACGGAATCGGAATCCAAGTCGGACCTTCGTTTTTTTCCTCTTTTAAGAAAGACGGCTTGAAGTTTAATTTATTAGCCGTTTCTACTGTGGTTCTCGGTGGATTTATCACTTATCTGATTCACGTTTTCACCCATGTTGATATTGCAAATGCCGTTGGATTAATGTCAGGTTCAGTAACTAATACTCCAGGTTTGGGAGCTGCAAAATCAACCTTACAAGAAATTCAAGTTAAATTTCCAGACAAAGTCTTTAGTGATCCTACGATTGCTTATGCGATAACCTACCCATTGGGGGTTTTCGGAATTATTATTACCATTATATTAGCCAAATCGGTGTTGAAAATCAATTTACCCCGAGAAATGTTCCGTTGTCAAAAAGAATCAACCAATGACAGTTCAGCACTTATTATACATGAAAAATGCAGGATTACCAATGAAGCCTATTTTGGCAAAAGCATCTATCAGATCTTAAAAGAATTAGAGGTACATGACATCATCATTTCTCGATTGAAAAACAGTGGTTCTGAGATTGTATATTCACCTTCATTGGACACTAAAATTCATAAAAAAGATGTGATAATGGTGGTTGGAAATCCTGTCAATGTGAAACATTTTATAGAACAAATAGGTAACGTTTCTACTGATTTATTTATCGAATCAGAGCACGATGTCGTTTCCAAAAACATTTTTGTAACCGAGAAAGCCGCTACCCATAAAACCCTTGCCGAATTGGACTTGTATAACAAATTCGATTTGAAAGTAACTCGTGTTTTCCGTTCCGGCATGGAACTTTTGGCACAGCCCAACTTGACATTGAATTATGGTGATAAATTGCGAATTGTAGGTAATAAAGAAGCCATTGTTGAAGTAGAGAAAATCATTGGGAATTCAGAAAAAAGATTGCTAGAACCCGATTTTCTATCGCTTTTTGGAGGCTTAATCATCGGGATAATAATTGGGTCAATTCCTATTTTTATTCCTTCCTTGCCCGTTCCGTTGAAATTGGGTTTTGCTGCAGGGCCACTTTTAACAGCTCTCTTTATCAGTAGATATGGTGGATTAGGAGTTATTCATTCCTATATCAATAATGGTGCGGTTCATTTTATGAAAGACATGGGAATTTGTATGTTTTTTGCCGCTGTAGGAATTCATGCAGGAGAATCGTTCTATGCCAATTTTATAAAATTTAATGGCTGGATGTGGATTTATTACGGTTGTTATATCACTTTTATTCCGCTAATCGTTATGGTTTTGGTAGGTCGATTTGTGTTTAAAATCAATTTCTATCAATTGGTAGGTATTATGAGTGGGGCTTATACCGACCCAGCTGCGCTTGCTTTTAGCACCAAATATTTAGACTCCGATATGCCAACTCAAGCCTATGCTACGGTATATCCAATGGTAACTATTTTTAGGATATTTATTGCGCAAATGCTGATTTTGTTGTTAGTCTGAATATTTAATTAAGTTATTGGTAATAAATATATTGAAATGTTAAATGAAAAGTGATAGTTTAAATAATTTAATTTAAATCTTAAGACTTCAAAAGGACATAAGTTTCTGAAATTTTTTGTTCAATTTTACAGCTATTGATACAATTTTAGTATCAATATTATTTCTGATTTTTTCTAACATGTTGAGTCTCTGTCATGGTTATTATTTGTCTTTCAGGTAGCAAAAATATTCCCCAATAGATGTGCTACATTTATACTTTAAACTATGAATTTTAAATGTATTGTAGTGCTACCCGAAATGACAAATGTACTAATGACTTATAGTTTTAAATTTGGTTGTTATTTCTATAAATGGATAAACTTTTAATAAATTCTTCCACTTCATTTTGTTGCTATTTATTAATTTTAATATTGAGTTGCTCAATTTTACAAAGAATGACTTGAACAAAATAATATTTTTGTTTAAATACTATTGCAACTGACAAACTCATGAACCCAAATGCGATAAAGCATAGATATACAATGAAATCATTTTGAAAGTGATACATCCCAAACAGGGCAACCACGGTTAAAAAATAACCCAAACCATTATAATCTTTATTCACTCGTGATCTTGAAATCAAAAAAGCAACCTCTTCAATTTCAATTTCTTGTTGTATTTCCTTTAAATAAATGGTTGCTCCATAAATTTTACCAAAATTATTCTCAAAATAAATACTGTCTTGATTCATTCCTTATGGGTCCTCTCAGAAAGGAGAAATTTAGCTTTGTATAGTGATGAATAACATTAATTAATTTTATAAGAAACGTTTCAATAACATCCTTTCTATTTACATTTCAAAATTAATATT
>CAIRNC010000287.1 GCA_903879875.1 uncultured Bacteroidota bacterium | reverse complement strand
GTAAGAGGTCAGAAAGTGGAAAGAGCACTTAATATATTAAGATTTAGCTCAAAAGAAGCTTCAAGAAAATTAGAAAAATTGGTTTTATCTGTTATTGCCAACTGGCAAGCAAAAAACCCTGATGCTAATATGGAAGAAGCAGGCTTATTTATAAAAGAGATTAGAGTAGATGGTGGTATGATGTTGAAAAGACTTCGTCCAGCTCCACAAGGTCGCGCACACAGAATTAGAAAACGTTCAAACCACGTAACAATCGTGTTGGGAGCTATTAATAACACACAAGCAATTTAATAAAGATGGGACAAAAGACAAATCCAATTGGAAATAGACTTGGTATCATCAGAGGATGGGACTCAAACTGGTATGGTGGAAATGATTACGGTGATAAACTTGCCGAAGATTATAAAATCAGAAAGTACATCCATGCTCGTTTATCAAAAGCTAGTGTTTCAAAGGTATATATCGAAAGAACTTTGAAACTTGTAACCGTTACTATCACTACTGCTAGACCTGGTATTATTATTGGGAAAGGCGGACAAGAGGTAGACAAGTTGAAAGAAGAACTTAAGAAAATTACCGATAAAGAGGTTCAAATTAACATCTTTGAAATTAAAAGACCTGAATTAGATGCTTATTTAGTTGCTACTAGCATCTGTCGTCAAATCGAAAGCAGAATTTCTTACAGACGTGCAATCAAAATGGCTATTGCTGCTACTATGCGTATGAACGCAGAAGGTATCAAAGTTTTGATTTCTGGACGTTTGAATGGAGCTGAGATGGCACGTTCGGAAGGTTTCAAAGAAGGTAGAATTCCTCTATCAACTTTCAGAGCTGACATTGATTATGCACTTGCTGAAGCACATACTACTTATGGTAGAATGGGTATCAAAGTATGGATCATGAAAGGTGAAGTTTATGGAAAGAGAGATCTTTCTCCACTTGCAGGAATGGATAAAAAACAATCTGGACCAAATAGTGGTAAAGGTGGAGATGCTCCAAGAGGAGACAGAAAACCTTTTAATAAAGGTGGTAAACCAGACGCTCGTAAACGAAAGTAAATTTTTAAACTAAAAAAAAATGTTACAGCCTAAAAGAACAAAATACCGTAAGGTACAAAAAGGTAAAATGAAAGGGAACTCCCAAAGAGGACATGAACTTTCTAATGGAATGTTTGGTATTAAATCTGTACATGAAGATGGAATGTTCTTAACCTCTCGTCAAATCGAAGCTGCGCGTATTGCTGCAACTCGTTTCATGAAAAGAGAAGGACAATTATGGATTAAAATATTTCCAGACAAACCAATCACAAAGAAACCTCTTGAGGTACGTATGGGTAAAGGTAAAGGTGCAGTTGAATATTGGGCTGCCGTAGTTAGACCCGGAAGAATAATGTTTGAAGTTGGAGGAGTTCCTTTGTCAGTTGCAAAAGAGGCGTTACGTCTTGCAGCTCAAAAGCTTCCATGTAAAACTAAATTCGTTGTTGCTAGAGATTTCGAAGCATAATTAATATTTATTATGAAACAATCAGAAATAAAAGATCTTTCTGCAGCACAGTTGCAAGAAAAACTTAGTTTGACTAAGAAAACATATGCCGACCTAAAAATGGCTCACGCTATTTCACCAATTGGAAATCCACTTCAAATCAAAAGTGTAAGAAGAACAGTTGCGAGATTAGCTACAGAGTTAAGCAAAAGAGAGCTATAATAATTGTATTCTGCAAAATGGAAGATAAAAGAAATTTAAGAAAAGAAAGAATAGGTGTTGTTACTTCAGATAAAATGGATAAATCCATTGTAGTTGCTGAAGTACGTAAAGTAAAACACCCGTTATACGGTAAGTTCGTGTTGAAAACTAAAAAGTATCATGCACACGACGAAAAGAACGACTGTAACATTGGAGACACTGTAAGGATTAGTGAAACACGTCCTTTAAGTAAAACAAAATGTTGGAGGTTAGTTGAAATCTTAGAAAGAGCTAAATAATTATGGTACAACAAGAATCAAGACTAAGAGTAGCAGATAACACAGGAGCTAAAGAAGTTTTAACTATCCGTGTTTTAGGAGGTACCAAAAGAAGGTATGCCTCTGTTGGTGACAAGATTGTAGTTTCAATTAAAGATACATCTCCAAACGGAAGCGTTAAAAAAGGAGCTGTTTCAACTGCAGTTGTTGTACGTACCAAAAAAGAAGTGAGAAGAGCCGACGGTTCATACATCAGATTTGACGATAACGCTTGCGTATTGTTAAATGCTGCTGGTGAAATGAGAGGAACTCGTGTTTTTGGTCCAGTAGCAAGAGAACTTCGTGAAAAACAATTCATGAAAATTGTATCATTAGCACCAGAGGTGCTTTAATTATATTTTTAAGATGATAAAGCTAAAAATAAAAACAGGAGATATTGTTAGAGTTATTGCTGGAGACCATAAAGGTGCTGAAGGTAAAGTTCTAAAAGTAGATCGTGAGAAAAACAAAGCGATTGTTGAAGCTGTTAATATGGTTTCAAAACATACAAAACCTAGTGCTAAAAGCCCTCAAGGTGGAATCGTTAAGAAAGAGGCTCCAATACAAATTTCTAATATTTCTCTTATAGATCCTAAAACAAAGGAAACTACTAGAGTTGGAATTAGAGTAGAAGGAGATAAAAAAGTAAGATTTTCAAAAAAATCTAATCAAGTATTATAGTAATGGCTTATATACCTAGACTAAAAGAAGAGTATAAGAACAGAGTAATTTCTGCTCTTAAAGAAGAATTCGGTTACACAAACGTTATGCAAGTTCCAAAATTGCAAAAAATTGTTTTGAGTAAAGGAGTTGGTGCAGCAGTGTCTGATAAGAAATTAATAGACTATGCAGTGGAAGAATTAACTAAAATCACCGGACAAAAAGCAGTTTCTACAATTTCAAAGAAAGACGTTGCGTCATTCAAATTGAGAAAAGGGATGCCAATTGGTGCCAAAGTAACGTTGCGCGGAG
>CAIRNC010000286.1 GCA_903879875.1 uncultured Bacteroidota bacterium | reverse complement strand
CACCATAATCATTACAAATATCATCGGGATTGACCACGTTATACCACCGTTTAGACATTTTTTCTACTTCACGACCCACAATGTATTTTCCGTTTTCGGTTATGAATTCTGCTTCTTTAAATTCTGGAATCCAATTTCTTAATTTATCCAAATCTATTTCATCGGATGCATTAACAATATTTACATCAACTCTTAATTCTTCTGTTTCATAATCTTTTTTCAGGTTTTTTGAAACATATTTGTTTGTTCCTGAAACTCTATATACAATCGCACTCATTCCCAAAATCATTCCTTGATTGATTAATTTTTTGAAGGGTTCTTCTGTTAGTGCATAGCCTCTGTCTTTTAGGAATTTATTCCAAAAACGAGAATATAATAAATGTCCGGTAGCATGCTCGCTTCCGCCAATATATAAATCCACACTTTCCCAATATTTCAAAGCATCCGATGAAGCAAATTCAGTTGAATTGTGTGCGTCCATATAACGCATCCAATACCACGAACTCCCTGCCCAACCCGGCATGGTGTTCAATTCTAAAGGGAAAACTTTCACATTATCAATTAACTCACAACTGACAACTGACAACTTTTCAATATCCCAAGCCCAAGTGGTAGCGTTTCCTAATGGCGGTTGTCCGTCTTCGGTTGGCAAGTATTTCTCCACTTCTGGCAATACGATTGGTAAATGTTTAGCATCAATCATTTGTGGCAGTCCATTCACATAATACACTGGAAACGGTTCACCCCAATATCTTTGACGAGAGAACACTGCATCGCGCAAACGGTAATTGGTTTTGCCTTTTCCTTGTCTGATTTTTTCAAGCTCTTCGATGATTTTTTTGGTTCCGTCTTTGTAATCCAATCCGTTTAAGAAATCGGAATTTACTAATTCGAAACCGCCTTTTTCACCATAAGCCGCTTCCGAAATATCTTGATTGAAAATGTTTTTAATTTCGGGCATTCCGTGCGTTCCTTTGAAGAAATTTGCGAAAGCATAATCACGTTCATCACCACACGGCACCGCCATAACAGCTCCTGTTCCATAACCAGCCAAAACATAATCGCCAATCCAAACCGGAATGGCTTCTTTGGTAAATGGATGTTCTGCATACGCACCGGTGAAAACTCCTGAAATGGTTTTTACATCGGCCATTCTTTCTCTTTCCGAACGTTTTGCTGTTGCTTCCACGTAAGCTTCAACCGCAGCTTTTTGTTCTGGCGTTGTAATTTGGGAAACTAATTCGTGTTCTGGTGCTAACGTCATAAACGTAACTCCGAAAATAGTATCAGGACGCGTTGTGAAAACAGAAATTAGTTTATCTGAATCTTTTAATTTGAAATCAACCGAAGCACCAACTGATTTTCCAATCCAGTTTCTTTGCGATTCTTTGATGGATTCACTCCAATCAATATCGTTTAAACCTTGTAATAATCTTTCGGCATAAGCTGAAATTCGCATCGACCATTGAGTCATTTTTTTACGAATCACTGGATGACCACCACGTTCTGAAACACCGTTCACAATTTCGTCATTGGCCAAAACGGTTCCTAAAGCTGGACACCAATTCACTTCGGTTTCTGCCAAATAGGTCAATCTATATTGTAAAAGTATTTTTTGTTGTGCTTCCGATGAAAAAGCATTCCATTCAGCAGCAGAAAATACAGCAATGTTATCATCGCAAACGGCATTTACAGTAGCATTCCCTTCATTTGAAAATAAAGTAACTAAAGTTGAAATGTCTTCTGCCTTATCAGCATCTTTATCATACCACGAATTGAATAATTGAATGAAAATCCACTGCGTGTGTTTGTAATAATCGGCATTTGAAGTACGTACTTCCCTACTCCAATCAAATGAAAATCCAATTTTATCTAATTGTTCACGGTAACGGGCAATGTTTTCTCTGGTAGTTGTATCGGGATGTTGCCCCGTTTGAATCGCATATTGTTCCGCTGGTAAACCAAACGAATCGTAGCCTTGTGGATGTAACACATTAAATCCTTTGTGACGTTTGAATCGAGCTACAATATCTGAAGCAATGTAACCTAACGGATGCCCAACATGTAATCCCGCTCCTGACGGATAAGGAAACATGTCCAAAACATAATATTTTGGTTTGTCAGAATTATTAGTGGCAGCAAAAGTTTGATTTTTTGCCCAATAATGTTGCCATTTGGCTTCGATTTTTTCGTGATGGTATTTCATTTCTGTTTACAGTTGTCGGTTGTCGGTTGTTGGCAAACTAGTTTCTTTTTTAAAAAATTATTAGATTAAATTTTCACTAAAAACAGTCCACCATTAAGCGTCAACAAAAAAATTAAGCGACAAATTTACGTTTATTGTACGAAAGTCAAAACTTTGAACGTTATAATCTATGAATAAAGAAATTCTTTATTATTTTTACCGAATAATTTTTCAACACTATGAGTTCTTCTTACGATAAATTTCAAAAACGCAGACTGATTTCGTCTTATTTTTCGGTTGTTTTAAGCATCTTTTTGGTGCTGTTTTTAGCAGGATTTTTAGGGCTCTTTGTGATTAATTCTAAAAAAATTTCCAATCATTTTAAAGAAGAAATTCCAATGACGGTTTTCTTTAAAACGGAAGCTACAGATAGCGTTTTGAATGCTTTTAAAGAAGAATTAAAAACAGCTCATTTTGTTAAAAACAGTCTTTTTGTTTCTAAAGAGGATGCCGCAAAAGCACATACCAAAGATTTAGGAGAAGATTTCGTTTCGTTTTTAGGTGTGAATCCATTACAAAACTCTTTTGATTTGCATTTGAATGCCGATTATATTGTAAAAGATAGCATTACGAAAATTGAACATCGTTTGAAAAAAAACGAATTCATTTCAGATATCGGTTATGATATGATTTTGGTGAATTTAGTAAATGATAATATTGAAAACGTTAGTTTTTGGATTTTAATAGCTAGTGGCGTTTTTGGTTTGATTGCTGTTTTATTGATAAATAGTTCGATGCGACTTTCCATTCATTCCAATCGATTTATCATCAAAACCATGCAAATGGTTGGTGCCACCAAATCGTTTATCAGAAAACCATTTATTTGGAGAAGCATCGTTTTAGGACTTATTGGTTCGGTTTTAGCAGTGATTATGCTAATAGCAACAGTACTTTATTTGAATGACCTTTATCCTAATTTAGGAATTTTAGACGACCAATTGATGATTGGTTTGGTGCTTTTAAGCGTTCTTGCTTCTGGCATTTTGATTACTTGGATTAGCACCTTTTTTGCAACACAACGTTTTTTGAATTTAAGAACGGACGATTTATATTGATTTTATATTGCTGATTGATTATTTTGGATTTTAAAATAAATTCTAATGAAAAAATATTATTACATCCTATTATTACTTGCATTTAAAATAAGTGCTCAATCAGTTAATGAGACTATTATTAACAATATTAAAAGTCAAGTCACAATATGCTTAACTAAAATCCCAATTGGTAGTGAAAAATCATTTGGATTCGATTCTCGAAATGATTTCAATAATTGTAAACTTGGAGATCCTATAAAAGTGATAACCATTTCAGATAATAAATGGTTAGAATTAAATGAATGGCGTGTTCCGGTTATTCTAAACGGAAATTATAAACTTTTTTTTACTGTTCAAAAAAACAATGATACTTTTGAAATTGTAGATCTTGGTGGTTCCGATTTGGCACAAGAAATTCAAACAATCAACATAAATAGCAAACCTATCAAATATTTAATACGATTATTTAAAATAAATATAGATTTCGTATCACAAGAATACGCTACAAATCCTGAAAAAGAACTAATAACAGTGCCTTTAAAATCTGCAAAAAAATATTTAAAAACTAAAGATATTTTTATTAAAAAATCGACATATAGCTTAAGGAATTTCTTAGACATCAATAAATAATTTAATGCATATGAAATCAGTTTTAAAAATAGTATCAATATTTGTGTTTTCTTTTAATGTAAATGCGCAAATTTTGAATGTTCCTCAAGTAATTCAAGAACAAGATCAATGGTGTTGGGCTGGCGTTTCAAAATCCGTTTTAGATTACTATGGTTTTCCATTAAATCAATGTGAAATTGCTGAATATGCTCGCCAATCCATATCATGGTATAATTTTGGGTCAACCGATTGTTGTGTAAACCCAAATTTGGGTTGCAATTATTGGAATTACAATTGGGGAAATGCTGGCAGTATTCAAGATATTCTTATCCATTTTGGAAATATCCAAAATACGGGACAAGGTTCTGCATTGACATTAAATCAAATAACTACTCAAATTTCAAACGGTAGACCCTTTATAATAAGATGGGGCTGGACTTCAGGTGGCGGACATTTTGTAGTAGGTCATGGAATTACTGGAAGTGATGTTTCTTATATGAATCCATGGCCAGGAGAAGGACTTCACATTGGAACTTACACTTGGTTGAAAAGTGGAAGTAATCACACTTGGACGCATACAAATATAATATCAACCAATTTAAACGTTAACAATCTTAGTTTAGATGCGGAATTTGTTAAGATTTTTCCAAACCCAACTAATTCATTACTAAATATTTCTACAAATGAAAAAGTGAGCAGTTGTAAAATATATAATTCAATGGGGCAAATTTTAAAAAAAGTCACAACTAATGATTTGGATTTTAACATTGATATTAGTCCTTTTGCCGTTGGTGTCTATTTAATTGAATTTGAAATTCAAAATAAATTATACTATAAAAAAATTATTAAAGAATAGAAAAACAAAATTCATAACAGAAATGAAAAATAACGAGCACAAACACGAAT
>CAIRNC010000285.1 GCA_903879875.1 uncultured Bacteroidota bacterium | reverse complement strand
ATTCCAATTTACTGAAGCGTAATAAGCAGATGATTTCGACTTTTTATTCTCGCAAGGAAGCTTCCATGTTCTAGTAACATCTCCGCCAGTTAATTTATTCTCTATTTTAATTACATCAGCGCCTAATTCGGAAAAAAACAAACCCACAGCAGGACCCGCTAAAACATTTGCCAATTCAACTACTTTTAGACCTTTAAAGAAATCATTCATAAATTGTTTTTTTTACAAAGTTAATTTTTTCAATTTATCTTCTCGTTTATACCAAACTTATTTATAAGTTTACAAAATGATTTCTACCAACAATTTATTTAAAATAAAAACAATGAAGATAATGCTTTTTTTTAGCGTTATCATTACAATTGTAAAATTTACGGCATATATTATTACTCATTCGAATGCAATACTCACGGATGCTTTGGAGAATATTATTAATGTGGTAGCTGGTGCATTTGCGCTCTTCAGTGTTTATTACGCTTCTTTGCCAAAAGATGAAAACCACCCTTACGGTCATGGCAAAGTAGAATTTTTTTCAGTTGGGGTTGAAGGAGGGTTAATAATTCTAGCAGGTGGTGGTATTATCATTAAAGCGGTGATGGGTTTTTTTCATCGAGTAGAGATTGAACAGATTGATTTGGGTCTGTACATAACGATATTTGGTGGGCTTGCCAATTTCTTAATGGGGCAATATTTAATAAAACAGGGTAAGAAAAGAAGTTCTGTTTTAATGGTAGCAGATGGTAAACATTTATTAACGGACACAATTTCAAGTATTGGGTTAATTATAGGTTTAGGGGTAATTTATTTGACAAAAATATTTTGGTTGGATAATGTAGTTGCTATTCTTCTTGGTTTGTACATTCTATTCGCTGGTTATAAATTACTGAAAGAATCGGTAAATAATCTTTTGGATGAAGCCGATTATGAAAAGTTAAAAGATCTCGTATTGATTCTGAACGAAAATAGAAATGACAAATGGATAGACATGCACAACCTTAGAGTATTGAAATACGGGGCACATCTTCACATTGACGCTCATATAACACTACCGTGGTACGAAAAATTAGAAGATTCGCACAAAGAAGTGATGGCAGTGGAAAGGTTGATACAAGATAAGTTAGAAGGGGAAGTAGAACTCTTCATTCACGCTGACCCTTGTCTTGAGAGTTCTTGTCCTATCTGTATTATAAAAGATTGCAAGGAAAGGAAATCTGCACTTGTCACTCGACTTGATTGGACGATGAAAAATTTGTTGCCCGATAAAAAACACGAACTTTAGAAAGTTGATTGAATTGGTTTATTTAAAAGTACCTCTTCAATTTTTGTCAGAATTTCCTCTGTAAGTAATGGCATAACTTCCAAGGCATGTAAATTCTCTTTCAATTGTTCCACTTTGGAAGCACCTGTGATAACGGTACTAATATTTGGGTTCTTTAAACACCAAGCCAAAGCCAAACGCGGCAAAGTAGTTCCAATTTCATTAGCAAGTACGGTTAATTTTTTCGCTTTTTCGATATTGCTTTTAGCCGCATCACCAAGAACAACTTCCTTTAACCATTCCATGTTTTTTAGGTTTAGTCTTGTATCTGTTGGAATAGTATTGTTGTATTTTCCAGTGAGTAATCCAGAGGCGAGTGGTGACCAAATAGTGGTACCTAATCCAATTTCTGTATACAATCGTTTATATTCTTTTTCAACT
>CAIRNC010000284.1 GCA_903879875.1 uncultured Bacteroidota bacterium | reverse complement strand
TTTTAGAAGGTCTATTTTGTAAATTTCTGGGTTTGTTTTTAGAATTTTGGTGCTTTCAAAAATGGCATCAATTACTTTGTCAGCAATTCCAATCGACTTACTTTCAAATAGTATATAAAAATGAATCGATTCTAATTGTTTTAAAGCAGTAGCTGACCAAATTATGTTCTTCCCCATTTTTTTGAGATTGCTCTAGCTTCAACTTCATCAAAATAATTGCCGTTTTTTATATCGTTTAATGCTTTGTCGATGTCAATATTGTAATCAATATTTGTTTCTGTTTTTTCGGAATTTTCAAATTGCAAAAGATGCTTTAGTTTGTCTACAAAACTAGGGTCTTTTACTTTGTCGATTTCTTGATGAATCCAATTTATTTCGGCTTGAATATCCATAAGTTGTAATTTTCAGTAAATATACTAATTAGTCGTTAAATAAGCTTTTCATCATTGTTTTTATTCCTAAAAAAATCATTATAATCCCAGCGATACAAAGCGCAATTCCAAAACCTAAAATAAGATAAAATGTTGGTTGTAGCTTGTTTATAAAAGCAAAATGAACAATTGTTGGTCCAATAAATAAAGCGGGCAAAGCCCATGCCAACTTTTTTATGCCTTTGGATAATAGTTCTTTGTTGGTTGCCATATTATGCGTTTAAATAATGGTTTACAGCTTTTCTAACACTTCCATGGTTTTTTAATAATTCGGACGCTTCTTCATAAGTAACGGCAATTTCACCCATTATCATTTTTACGCCTCGATCCACCAATTTGTCATTGCTCAATTGCATATCTACCATTTTATTGCCTTTAACTTTTCCGAGTTGAATCATGGTTGTGGTAGAAATCATGTTTAATACTAACTTTTGTGCCGTTCCCGCTTTCATCCTTGAGCTACCAGTTACAAATTCAGGACCAACAACAATAACAATTGGAAAACTAGCTGTTAATGCAAGTGGGCTGCCTTCATTGCAAGTGATACAACCGGTGACGATATTGTTTTCATTGCATTTTTTTAACCCTTCAATGACATAAGGCGTTGTCCCTGATGCAGCAATGCCAATAACAACATCATTTTCTCCAATATTTTGTGCTAATAAATCCATCCAGGCTTGTGTGGTATGGTCTTCGGCGTTTTCGACAGCGCGACGAATGGCTTTGTCGCCTCCAGCAATAATTCCGTTGACTAAATCGAAAGGCACACCAAAAGTAGGCGGACATTCCGATGCATCAACAATGCCCAAACGCCCCGAAGTTCCTGCTCCGATATAGAAAAGTCTGCCTCCTTGTTTCATTTTTTCGACCACATTGGTAACCAAAATTTCAATTTGTGGCAATGTTTTTGCAACAGCAAGTGGAACCGTTTGGTCTTCTTTATTAATGTTTAATAACAATTCAGTAACCGACATTTGTTCTAAATGTTCGTATTTGGAGGATTGTTCGGTGGTTTTTGTGAAAGTCATATTTACTATATTTTCAATAGTTTTTAAAGTACAAAGTTATTCAGAAATACATTTATAACTAATTTCTATCCCTTTTTTTCTAACGGAATTGTTTCTAAATTCCATTTTTACTGGTTTGCTTATATATACAAGTAATAATGTAACGTTACACGGTTGCCTGAAAGAAATATTAGGTCATAATGTAATGTTTTACAGTTGCCTAAAAGAAATATCGGGATATCGAATAGCGCAGTTTGCTTTCTCATCTAGCTGGACTAGATATAGAATAACCCTAAAACAATGTTAATTATACACAACCTAGACGTTATAATTATTGCATTTCAAGAACAGTTTAAACAAAACTCGCTAACACAATTCCCAAAACAATCATCGAAATCTTTGCAATATTGAATTTATGTCCTTCGCTACTTTCAAAAATTATGGTCGAGGAGATATGAAATAAAATTCCAATTACAATGGCAGTTATTTCGGTATAATAGGCATTCAAAACGGGAAAAGAATCCGAGGCAAACGTGCCTAAAGGCGTCATTATTGCAAAAGTGAGCATAAACAATAACAAAGCCGTTTTGTTCAATTCGGCATTCAAGAAAAATGTAGTTAAAATGATAGCAATTGGCAAATGATGAATGGCAATTCCGATGGCTAAATTGTGGTGATGCCCGACTGGGAAACCTTCTAAGAAAGCGTGAATGCACAAACTGATAAACAGCAACCATGGCATTTGGGTCAGTTTATCATGCCCGTGAACGTGTCCATGTTCGGCACCTTTAGAGAAAAATTCTAGAATAATTTGAAACAAAATACCGATCATTATAAAAACGCCCACTTTCACATCTCCCGTTTCGTAAACGTCCGGAAGCAAGTGCATCACGGTTAACGAAAGCAAAAAAGAGCCACTAAACGCCAAGAGCAATTTCAAATTTTTTTTGCCTTTTGGTTTAAGAAAAAGAGCAAATATAAATCCAATAAGCACCGATAATAATGGTAAAAGATAGTTCATTTATTTAAAAATCATGATTAGTCTTTCACTTTCCATTTTATGAAATTTCTTCAACTTATAATCTCCAAAAATATCCAAAAGGTAAATTTCAGCTTGTTCCATCATTGTTTCAAAATCATTTAACGTTAAAGCTTTCACTTTTTCTGTAAAATGAAATTTCGTGCCTTGATCTTCAAAGTCTATTTCTTTACAAATATGATTATCGAGTACATATCTTTTGATGTGAAAATTAATTCCATCAACTGATTTTGTTTCTTCAGGAATTAAATTTTGGATAACCTGATGCACATTCATAAAATCAATTACAGCAAAACCATATTCGGTCAAACTGTCTTTCATTGCCTTTAAGGTCGTAAAATTGTCGTTGTCATCATCAAAATATCCAAAACTAGTAAACAAATTAAATATAGCGTCAAACTTTTCTTCAAAAGGAATACGCATATCATGCACTTTAAAATGCAACTTTTCGTTTTCATAATTCTTTGCTTCTTGAATGCTGTTTTCTGACAAATCGGCGCCAGTTACTTCATAACCCAATTGGTTTAAATATATCGAATGACGCCCTTTACCACAAGCTAAATCAAGAATTTTTGACTCTTCAGGAAGATTTAAATATTGTGTAATATTGTCCATAAAGTGCTGAGCTTCGGTCTCGTCACGTTCTTTATAAAGTATGTGATAGTAAGGTGTGTCAAACCAGGAAGCAAACCAATTATTGGTTTCAAGTTTGGAGTTTGGAGTTTCGGGTTTCTCGATTTTTGACATTTATCTTTTCAAATGAATTCGTATCGTGCAAATTTAGTCTATTTTTGCTGAATTATTTCCAAGATAAATAGTTTGATTTGGAATTTGATTTTTTTAATTATTGCAATTGAAATTGCAATTGACATTGATATTGTAAATGGAGAATTTTAAAATGGTTGCCAAAACTTTCTTTGGTTTTGAAGAAATATTGGCCAATGAGTTAAAAATGTTGGGTGCTCAAGATGTGGAACAAGGCGTGCGAATGGTAAGTTTTAAAGGAGATAAAGGTTTTATGTATAAGGCCAATTTGTCTTTGAGAACTGCTCTGAAAATTTTAAAACCTATTTATTTTTTCAAAGCCAATAATGAACAAGCTTTATACAAAGGAATTCTTGGTGTAAATTGGTCAAAATTACTAAACGCCAATCAAACATTTGTAATTGACGCAACAGTGCATTCGGAATATTTTAATCATTCGGAATTTGTTTCTCAAAAATGTAAAGATGCCATTGTAGATCAGTTTAGAGAACGAACAGGTCAACGACCAAGTGTCGAAAAAGCACATCCCGATTTAAGAATTAACATTCATATTGATAAAGATCAAGTTTCAGTTGCATTGGACACTTCTGGAAATTCATTGCACCAACGGGGTTATAGAACAGCAACTAATATTGCGCCAATAAATGAGGTTTTGGCAGCAGGAATTCTATTGCTTTCGGGTTGGGATGGTCAAACGGATTTCTTGGATCCGATGTGTGGTTCGGGAACTTTTCTAGCAGAAGCCGCAATGATTGCTTGTAATATTCCAGCAAATATCAATAGAAAAGAATTTGCTTTCGAAAAATGGAACGATTGGGACAATGATTTGTTTGACAGTATAATGGAATCGCAATTAAAGAAAGTTAGGGAGTTTCATCATACCATAAAAGGTTATGATCGTGCTCCAAGTGCCGTTCAAAAAGCGAAAGATAACATCAAAAACGCCAATTTAGACGAATACATTACTATTGAAGAACAGAACTTTTTTGCAACCGAAAAAACATCGGAAGGTAAATTGCAAATTGTATTTAATCCTCCTTATGATGAGCGATTGGATATTCATAGTGAAGAATTTTACAAAAGTATTGGTGATACCTTAAAGAAAAATTATCCAGGAACCAATGCTTGGTTTATAACCGGTAATCTCGATGCTTTAAAATATGTTGGATTAAAACCGTCTAGAAAAATTAAGCTCTTTAACGCAAGCATAGAAGCCCGATTAGTAAAATATGAAATGTATGAAGGAAGTAAAAGGACTAAATTTCAACAACAAGAAATAAAAGAATAAAGAAAAACCGTTAGTTTATAAAAGCTAACGGTTTTTTTATGTTTTGAAATTATGCAAATTGTTGTGCAACTTTTTCTGCTTTTTTGCTTTCGGAATAATCATATAAACCTTCGCCAGATTTCACACCTAATTTTCCAGCTCGAACCATATTTACCAATAACGGACAAGGTGCGTATTTTGGATTTTTAAACCCATCATACATCACATTTAAAATGGCTAAACAAACATCAAGCCCAATAAAATCAGCTAGTTGAAGAGGTCCCATCGGGTGTCCCATTCCTAATTTCATTACCGTATCAATTTCGTAAACACCTGCCACTCCATTATATAATGTTTCAATAGCTTCGTTAATCATCGGCATTAATATTCTATTGGCTACAAAACCAGGATAATCATTTACTTCTACTGGAACTTTATTTAATTTTTCTGAAAGTGACATGATTGTCTTAGTAACCTCATCCGAAGTATTGTAACCACGAATTATTTCCACCAATTTCATTATTGGCACAGGATTCATAAAGTGCATTCCTATAACGCGCTCGGGATGCGCAACTACAGCTCCAATTTGAGTAATAGAAATGGAGGAAGTATTAGTTGCTAAAATAGTAGAATGTGCACATGCCTCATTTAACTGTTTAAAAATGTTTAATTTCAAATCTACATTTTCTGTAGCAGCTTCTACAACTAAATCAACTCCAATAACTCCATCTTTCAAATCGGTATATGTAATGATATTGCCAATAGTTTGCAATTTTTCCTCTTCTGAAATAACGCCTTTTGCGACCATTCGCTCTAAGTTGGTTGCAATTGTTTGCATTCCTTTGTCGAGTGATTTTTCGGAAACGTCAATTAATTTTACTGTGAATCCACTTTGGGCAAAAGTGTGGGCAATTCCGTTCCCCATAGTTCCTGCTCCGATTACTGCTATTGTTTTCATATTTGTTAGTTTGATACTCGTAATTCGTAAATTCTAAAAATAGTATTTGTTAATGAATTAATTTTCAACAAAAATATAATTTATTTGTTTAAAGTTTAAATTTTTGAAATTTGATTTTGGAATTTCGGAATATTTAGAGTTATTTTTACAAAAAATATTTTTAAAATTTTGAAAGACTCCGCCAAACATCAAGGACTTCGTAATCAATTAGTAAAACTTTTACAAGGAAGAGGCATAACAGATAATGCTGTTTTAGATGCAATCAATAAAATTCCTAGACATTTGTTTCTGGATTCTAGTTTTGAAGATTATGCCTACCAAGATAAAGCCTTTCCTATTGGTTCAGGTCAAACGATTTCACAACCTTATACGGTAGCTTTTCAAAGTCAGTTGCTTGAAGTAAAAAAAGATCAAAAAATTCTCGAAATAGGCACGGGGTCAGGCTACCAAACCGCAGTTTTATGTCGTATGGGAGCCAAAGTATATAGTGTTGAACGACAAAATGAATTGT
>CAIRNC010000283.1 GCA_903879875.1 uncultured Bacteroidota bacterium | reverse complement strand
TTTATTATTAACTATTTAGTTTATTTTGAATAGTAAAAACTACAACTCCCCACTAAAAGCCTTACTCAATACACTCTTCTTTAACTCCTCCAAATCCTGCAATTTCTTCTCATAAACCGCTTCCAACTTCTTCGTTTGCTCGCGCAACGCATCCAGTTTGGAAACTATCTTTTGTTGGTCTTTTATTGTTGGTTTGTAAAATCTGAAATCTGAAATCTGTTGTCCACTAATGTGTGGAACCCCTATTCCAGTTTGAACATCTATTAAGTATTTCATAAACCTATTAGATTTTAATAAATGAAATAGAAATGAATTATCAAGATTAGACTTAGTTCTCAAACAAGCAGTTCGCTGAACTAACAAAGCTGGCAAGTCGTTTTTGGATAAACTTGCGATTTTTAAACCTGCTTTCACCCAAGGTCTGTCCATTGCTAAAATAATATCGTTCTCTTGTAATTGATACTTTTTATAATCTTGGTATTCTGATTTATCCCATCTTTTTACATCTTCCCATCGAAAATAACCTTGCATGATATTGTCGCCTCTTAAAAGCAAAATATCATCTTTATTCTCAGTGTATTCTTTACTTTTAAACGCAAATCCAACCAATATTTCAGTCTCTTTTTTTACGGAAGTCTCCTCCCAATCATCACCTTTCTCACTAAAAACCCTTTCCAACTCACTTTCAAACAACTCCTTTGCATTTTTTAAATTCTGCTCTGTATTAGTTTTAGCTTTATCAATAGCACTAAACGCTTCATCAAGAATTGCTACAATACGTTGTTGTTCTTGTAGTGTTGGTAGTGGAATTTCAAAGTTATTGATTTGTTCTGTACTTAAATTTGGTTGAGCTGCACCTGCTGCAATTCTGAGACTTTCTTCAACTTTAGTTGATAAGAAATAATATAGGTATGGTTTGGATAAATTCTCTTTTGGGATAAATTTTCCAACACGTTGGTTTAAATAAAATACAATATCAGATTTATTTATACCCAGCTTTCCTGTAGTAGCACCAGACATAGCAATAACTAAATCATCTTTATAAACTTTAAATCGTTCAAAATTCTCTTTGTAATCATTTTCATGAAAGTATACTAAATCATTAATTTCAAGTGATTGATTTTGAATATTTGTTATTCTAAGAATTGGTTGTCCATCTTCTTTATAAGTTTTACTCTTAAACGCAAAGCCATTTTGAAAATCACAGACTTTACCAAGTTTCTTTATTTCCCAATTTTGCTTCATAACAATTCCAAAATTGAGTTCAAAATACTATTTGTTTCCACATCCAGCGTTTTCATTTCTTGCAAAATGGCTTGTGGTGCTCGCAAAGCTGCTGCTTCTTTTTTGTTGGGGTTTTTGGCGCTTAAGTCAAAAGTGTTTGGGTCTAAGTCGGCTACTTTTACACTCCAAGAGTTGTCGCTATTGGCAAAGGTTTTTTGCAAGGTTACAAAATCGGCTAAATCTTTTTCATTCAATGGGTTGGTTTTACCCAAGTTGCGGTCTAGGTTTAGTTGGTAAAACCATACTTTGTCGGTTGGCATTCCTTTTTCAAAAAACAACACTACGGTTTTTACTCCAGCACCTGTAAACGTTCCGCCTGGTAAGTCTAAAACGGTGTGCAAATTGCAGTTTTCCAACAGCATTTTGCGCAAGCTTACAGAGGCATTATCGGTATTGCTCAAAAAGGTGTTTTT
>CAIRNC010000282.1 GCA_903879875.1 uncultured Bacteroidota bacterium | reverse complement strand
TATTATTTTTCCTTCTTTTAATGTTATGTCCCAATCTATACTTTCATCTAGGGAATAAGCAAAGTAATTTTCAAAGTCGTCTCTTTCCATAATAAAAATATTTCCAAATATAAATTATACTACCGCAACTACCTTGCGGTGAGTTAATTTCTGCGGTAAATATAAAAAAATATTTTTATCTAATCATGTATGATTAGATAAATCATATATGATTATATCAATTTTACAATCTAAAACCTTGTAAGAATTGATATACACAAAGGATAAGGAGTATTTAGTATCGTTTGGGAAACATTTAAAAAAAATGCGAGAGCAGAAAGGTATGTCCCAAGAAGAACTTGCTAATTTGGCGGAAGTTTCTTTACCACAGATTACAAGAATAGAAAGAGGTGTAATAAATCCAACAATATGTACTATAAAATCCTTATCAAAAGGGTTATTAGTCGATATGTCTTTTATGTTTGAGTTTGATAAAGAATTATAAATTTTTTAATATACCATTACAAGAAGTTTTACATCTTGCCCATTTACCAAGTAAATATTGATTTTGTGAATACGTTATAAATCCTATTAATAAAAAAAGCTTAAGAATATTCTTTTCATTTCTTCAAAGTTGATAATTTTTTCTAATTTACAAACAACCCTGAATACTTACTGCCAATGCTTCAAAGGCTTCTTTGGTTAAAGTTACTTTGTTTTGAAAACGCATTTCATCCATTTCGTTAAGCGGAATTAAGTGAACGTGAGCATGAGGCACTTCTAGTCCAATGACTGCCATTCCAATTCTTTTACAGGGAACCGCTTTTTCAAGAGCTATGGCAATTTTTCTTGAAAACTGCATCAGACCCATATAGGCCGATTCGTCGAGATCAAAAATTTTATTAATTTCTTGTTTTGGAATACACAATGTATGCCCAATTGCATTTGGATTGACATCTAAAAAGGCTAAATAATTTTCGTCTTCAGCGATTTTATAACAAGGAATTTCACCGTTTATTATTTTAGTAAATATAGAACTCATAATTATGAATGATTATGGAAAAGGTACATTTCACTTAAAAAAGCATCTCTTCCTGATTTATTTGATGTTGTAAATGTACTTTATTGGGGTATTAAAAACCAAATTTTTTATTGAAGAAAAGTACTTTACGTCCGTTATTATTTTGCCAAGATTAAGCAATCTAACAACAAATAAAAGCCTTTAAAATGTTGAATTTTGAGTGTTCAAACACTACCACTCATTTACTTTATTGGCATCCATTTTCACAAAAATAAAGATCAAAATAGTGAAACCCCAAAGACCTGAACCTCCGTAAGAAAACATAGGTAAAGGCACACCAACGGTTGGAAAAAGTCCTAAGACCATTGCTGTATTTATAAAAAAATGGATGAATAATATCGAGGCGACACAATAGCCATATACCCTAGAAAATTTTGTTTTTTGCCTTTCCGCAAGATAAATTATTCGTAAAATCAATCCAATAAAGAGCGCAATAACAACCAACGAGCCAACAAAACCCCATTCTTCTCCAACGGTTGTGAAAATATAATCGGTATGCTGTTCTGGAACAAACCCGCCTTTGGTTTGAGTGCCTTCAAGAAATCCTTTTCCAAACCATCCTCCAGAGCCAATGGCAATTTTGGATTGATTGATGTTGTATCCAATACCTCTCATATCGACTTGTTTCCCCAACAAAATATTAAATCGATCGCGATGGTGTTGTTGAAAAACATGGTCAAAAACATAGCTTGTAGACAAAGTAAAACCGGAAATTAAGAGCATAACTATACTACTATAAATCCAGTTTCTATCCACTAATCGGGTTCTAAAATAGACTAAAACCGTAACTAAAAGCGCTATAAGAATAACATATTGGGGTTCTAAAAGCAATCCTAAAATAAATAAAATAATAGCTACAAAACCAGTCCACAAATACCATGAAGGGAGCCCTTCTCTATACAACACAAAGAACAATACAAAGTAAACCAAAGCACTTCCTGGATCATGTGGTAAAATTAAAAGTACAGGCAAAAAAAGTATTATTAAAACCTGAATCTGTCTATTGACTTTTTCGAGATTTACTTGTACATCACTAAGGTATTTAGACAATGCCAATGCTGTAGCTGCTTTTGCAAACTCGGCGGGTTGTACACTAAATGCGCCAAAAGAATACCAGTTGGCTTGCCCTTTTACGCTTTTTCCAAAAACGAATAAACCAGCGATTAATAGCAAGGCAATAATGTATATAATATTGGCAAATTTCTCATAAAACTTACCGTCGGCGGTTAAAACAATAAATATTAAAGGAAGTGATAATCCAATATAAATCAATTGTTTTACATAAAATAGTTTGGGGTCAAAAAAGTCCACTTCTGTTTCAGGTAATGAGGAGGAGTAGATATTAAGCCATCCCAAGACCACCAAAACAAAATAAATGGTAACGATAATCCAGTCAATATTGCTTCTTACACTTTGGTTTCTCATTGCGAATAAAATGGTTAGTTGTCAATCAATGTGGAGTCAATTGGCGTTTCTTTTACTTTTTGATTGATTAAGGTGTCAACACTTTTTCGAGTAAATCGTTCGTATTCACTAATTAAACTTTTTTCTAGAATTCTTTTTTCTAAATCGTTTCGAGTAATTTTTCCGCGCAAGTATTTTTCAATCATTAAACTAGCAATCGGACCAGCTATGGTAGCTCCAAAGCCTGCATTTTCTACCAGAATAGCAATGGCAATTTTAGGATTGTCTTTGGGTGCGAAAGCGACAAAAATGGAATGGTCTTTAAGCTTAACTCGTTCCCCTCTAATTTTAGCAAAATTTTCGGCTGTTCCTGTTTTTCCACAAATATCGATACCTTCCACGCGAAGTCCACTGGCAGTTCCGATATTATAAACACCAAGCAAGCCTTCGATTACGGGTTTGAAATATTTTTTATCGATAGTTGCTACGTGTTTTTGTAGAAATTTTGGGTCAATCCTTTCGCCTTTAATTTTTTTGATGATATGAGGCGTATAATAATAGCCTTCATTTGCCACAGTGGCAATCATATTGGCCAATTGGATAGGTGTTGCTAAAACTTCTCCTTGTCCAATCGCATTAGAAACAATGGTTTTACTATCCCATCGCCAATCGGGATACATTCTTTTGTAGGTTTTTGAAGTTGGAATTTTTCCTTTTTTACCTGTAGGCAAATCATAGCCCATGAAACTACCAAGTCCAAAACTCTTTACGTGATTGCCCCATATATCAACGGCTGATGGTGCACTTACATATTTATTAATGGTTTTCATATATACATTGGCAAAATAGGTATTACACGATAATGCAATCCCATTATACAACTGATGGGGTCCAAAACCGTGACATTTCATGAATCTTCCACGCGCATAACTGAACCCATGATGACACATAAAGGTAGTTTGTTCGTCAATTACTCTTTCTTGCAAAGCTACCAATCCAGTCAAGATTTTAAATGGTGAACCTGGCGGATATTCGGCCAACAATCCCCTGTCATAGAGCGGTTTTGCCAATGAGTCATTGTACAATCGAGTATAATTTTTAGAACGTTGTCTTCCTACCAAAATAGAAGGATCATAAGAGGGAGCTGTTACTAATGCTAAAATTTCACCGGTTTTAGGTTCAATTGCCACAATACCACCTCTTTTATTAATCATTAATTCTTCTCCATATTTTTGAAGTACTAAATCAATCGTTAAGTTGATATCTTCCCCTCGCACAGCAGTAGTGTCAAATTTACCTTCTTTATAAGAACCAATATCTTTATTAAATCGGTTCATCTGACGATATTTAACCCCTTTTACCCCTCGTAAAGTGGTTTCATAATATTGTTCTACTCCTTGAACTCCTATCAAATCACCACTATTGTAATAAGGATTTTTCTCGATTATTTTCGGACTTGCTTGGGTTATTGACCCGAAAACATTGGCGCCAACTTGCACTTGATAATCTCTTAACGAACGTTTTACAACTTCAAATCCAGGTTCAAATTTCCGCATTTTCTCTTGTAAAGCGGCGTATTCTTTTTTGTTCAATTGGGGCAAAAATACGGAACGCAATCTTGGACTGTAAACCGAAGCTTTGGCAATCAATCGGTCAAAATCTTTGCGTGTAATGTTTAATAATTTGCAGAACTCAGTGGTATCTATGTTTTTTACATCTTTTGGCGTAACCATGATGTCATAAGACGGTTGATTTGCGACCAGAAGCAAGCCGTTTCTGTCATAAATATAACCTCTTTCTGGATAGTCATAAATGATTTTGATGGCATTATTATCTGATTTCAATTTCAACGTATCATCAATAATTTGCAAATAAAACAACCGTATCAGAATCAGAATAGCCGAAATGATAATTACTGTAGGAAGCAGGACTTTTCTCATCGCTTAACAGGCTTAAACATATAGATTATTAAGACCGATAGTAGTATGGTAAAAATAGAACTTAAAATAGTCCGGAACAAAATTTCAAAAAAGAAAGTGATTTGAAACGTTTCTAATAAAAATAGAATAAAATGATGCGTTACAACAGCAATAAGTATAAAAGAGAACCGTTCAGGAGTAAGTTTGTCATTTATTTTTATGGTTTGATACTCATAACTTACCCCAAAAGAAAATTTAAAAAAGGTAGGTCTTAAATACGCTAAGGAAACTGAAGCTGCAGCATGTACGCCACCAGAATTACAAAACATATCCAGTATTATTCCCAACAAAAAACTAGAAATAAGCAATCCCGTTTTGTTGCCATTTACCGAATACAATATAATAAATAACACATACGGATAAGGGTCTAAATACCCAAAAAAGTTCATGTTATTGAATATCAAAACCTGTGCTGCAAGCAACAAAAAAAATCGGGCGATATCATTTAATATGGCACTGTTCATTTTTTCGTAGTGGTGGTTTCTAATTCCAATTGATTAATTTCGTTATTGTCTTTGGTTTTAATAATATACACATGCCCAATATTGGTCATGTCATTAAAAAGTCTAATGCTTAGCGTAAAATAATTAGTTTCATTATCAATGTAAACTTTGTCGATAGTGCCTATGCCAATATTTTCAGGAAAAATACCCGATTGTTGTCCTGTTACAATAGTGTCACCTTTTCTAACCGAAGCCAATCGGGGCACATCTATCAATTGAACATAACCGGTGTTCTTGCCATCCCATTTTAAGGTTCCGAAGTGATCGGACTTCTTGATTTTGGCATTTATTTGTGATTTTGTATTCAAAATACTTTGAATAGTAGCATAGTTTTCGGAAGTTTTTTCAATAATTCCAACAATTCCTAAATCGTTAATCACACCCATGTCGGTTCTAATACCCGCTTTTTCACCAGAATTTATGGTTAGATAATTTTCTTGAGAATTATACGAATTGTGTATCACTTTTGAAACGATAATATCAATTTTCTTAACTCCTTTTATCGTGTCCAATTGCATCACTTTAGAAGTGTCAGGTTGATTGAACAATAGCATTTTTAATCTGGCGTTCTCCAGTGCAAGAGCCTCATTTTGAGTTTTCAAATGCAAATATTCGCTCATCGAATTCATTTGAGCATAGACACCCCCAGTAAGAAAATTAGCCGAACTAATTATTTTACTTTTGTGATAGGAATGGGATTGCACCGTCAGTAGCAACGAAATAGATAAAAACAACAAAAACAGCAATTTATAGCTGTTTTTAAATACAAAATGGAATATTTGTTGCATTTTATCTATTCTTCTTTATACTCTTTGCTGAAAATTTTTCTTCTAATGAAAACCCAAATGCTATTTTAACAAAATGGTTTTAAAACGAACAAGATTTTTTAATACAAGCCCTGTTCCACGAACAACGGCTCGTAAAGGATCAGGAGCTATAAAAACAGGCAAATCTGTTTTTTGAGAAATTCTTTTATCCAAACCTCTCAACATGGATCCACCACCTGCTAAATAAATTCCTGTTTTATAGATATCAGAAGCTAATTCTGGAGGCGTTTGAGACAAAGTTTCCATAACAGCATCCTCGATGCGTTGAATCGATTTGTCTAACGATTTTGCAATTTCACGGTAAGTAATAATCACTTGTTTTGGTTTCCCAGTCAATAAATCACGCCCTTGAACTTCCATATCGTCTGGAGGCGTTTCTAAATCTTCAATTGCAGAACCAACGTCATGTTTTATTTTTTCTGCAGTAATTTCTCCAACAAATAAGTTGTGTTGGGTACGCATATAATACACAATATCATTGGTAAAAACGTCACCAGCAATTTTTACGGATTTGTCGCAAACAATTCCGCCTAAAGCAATAACTGCAATTTCAGTAGTTCCACCACCGATATCAACAATCATGTTTCCGTCGGGTTTCATAATATCGATTCCAATACCAATAGCGGCAGCCATAGGTTCGTGAATTAAATAAACCTCTTTTCCGTTTACACGTTCGCAAGATTCTCTAACTGCACGCATCTCCACTTCTGTTATTCCAGATGGAATACAAACCACCATTCGAAGTGCTGGAGTAAACAATCGTTTTTTTAATGCGGGGATGCTTTTAATAAGCATACTTATCATTTTCTCCGAAGCATCAAAATCGGCAATTACACCGTCTTTTAATGGTCGAATTGTTTTTATATTGTCATGCGTTTTACCTTGCATCAAATTGGCTTCCTTGCCAACAGCAATAATTTTTCCTGATACTCTATCACGAGCTACAATAGAGGGACTATCCACCACAACTTTGTCGTTATGAATGATTAGCGTGTTTGCGGTACCAAGGTCAATGGCAATATCCTCGGTCATGAAGTCAAAAAATCCCATAAGTTTTTTAAGGGTTAAAATATTATTATATAACTAACGGGCAAAGGTATAAAAATTAATGTTTGAATTGACGTGTTCTTGCAAATACCATTGCAACTTTATTTTCAATACCAATATTTATACGCAACGCATCTTTTCAATATCATATCCATGAGTTAAATTATAAAATTGCAACAACAATCAATGCTTAAAATGGCGTGTTCCTGTAAACACCATTGCCACTTTATTTTCATCGCAATAATCAATACTCAATGCGTCTTTTATAGAACCTCCGGGTTGAATTACCGCAGTTATTCCTGCCTGATGCGCTAGTGCAACACAGTCTGGAAATGGAAAAAAAGCATCACTTGCCATGACAGCGCCATGCAAATCAAATCCAAAAGTATGTGCTTTTTCGATAGCTTGGGTTAAAGCATCAACTCGAGATGTTTGGCCCGTTCCAGATGAAATCAAGGTGTTGTTTTTAGCAAATACAATAGTGTTGGATTTTGTATTCTTGCAAATCTTTGAAGCAAAAAGCAAATCGTCTATTTCTTGTGAGGTAGGCTCAGTTACGGTTACCGTTTTTAAATCGGCTTTCGTATCTGTTTTGGCATTTTTGTCTTGAACCAATAAACCATTTAAGCAAGTGCGAACTTGTTTTTGAGGCAAAGCAACTTCGTTTTGAACTAAAATAATCCTGTTTTTCTTTTGTTCTAAAATGGCTACCGCTTCGGCTTCATAACCTGGCGCTATAACTACTTCACAAAATAAGTTATTGATCTCTAATGCGGTCTGTGTATCAATTGTAGAATTGGCAATTAAAACACCTCCAAAAGCAGAAGTTGGGTCGCAAGCCAATGCAGTCAAATAGGCTTCAGAAAGGGTTGTTCTTGTAGCTAATCCGCAGGCGTTATTGTGTTTTAAAATGGCAAATGTGGGATTGTCATTCTTGAACTCCGCAATCAGATTGACAGCAGCATCAACATCTAACAAGTTGTTGTAAGATAATTCTTTTCCGTGTAATTTGGTAAACATGGCATCAAAATCGCCAAAGAAAAAACCTTTTTGGTGTGGGTTTTCGCCATAACGCAAAATTTGACCATCAATACTACTTTCTTTATAGATTGTTTGTTGCTCTTGTTCGGTTAACCCAGC
>CAIRNC010000281.1 GCA_903879875.1 uncultured Bacteroidota bacterium | reverse complement strand
GGCATAACTGTGTGAATATTGGTACTCATCGCCATAACCAAGTTCTTTCATTAATTTTGTAGGAGCATTTCGTAAATGTAAAGGAACTTGTAAATCACCGGTTTGTTTTACTAATGCTTGTGCTTCGCCAATAGCCATATAACTGGCATTACTTTTTGGGGAAGTTGCTAAATACACCGCACATTGGCTCAAGATAATTCGACTTTCGGGATAACCAATGGTTGCTACTGCTTGAAAAGTATTGTTGGCCATAATAAACGCGGTTGGGTTAGCAAGTCCAATATCTTCGCTCGAAAGAATGAGCATGCGTCGGGCAATAAATTTCACATCTTCGCCACCTTCAATCATCCTTGCCAGCCAATAGACAGCTCCGTTGGGGTCGCTTCCACGAATTGATTTTATAAATGCAGAAACAATGTCATAATGTTGTTCGCCTGTTTTATCGTACAAAACAGTATTTTGTTGTACTAAATCCAACACTTTTTGATTCGTAATCGTGATTTGACTTTCTGAACTTGCGTTAACAACCAATTCAAAAATGTTCAAAAGTTTGCGTCCATCTCCACCAGAAAGTCGCAATAAAGCTTCCGATTCTTTTATTTTTATTTTTAAAGTCGAAAGCTGTTTGTCCTCTTTCATAGCACGATGCAATAATGCCAGCAAATCGTCTTTAGAAAATGCGTTTAAAATATATACCTGACAACGTGACAATAAAGCGGGAATAACTTCAAAACTTGGGTTTTCAGTAGTGGCACCAATTAATGTAATCCAACCTTTTTCAACCGCTGCAAGTAACGAATCTTGTTGCGATTTACTAAAACGGTGAATTTCATCTATAAACAAAATTGGGTTTTTCGCAGTAAATAATCCTCCACTTTGTTTGGCTTTTTCAATTACATCACGGATATCTTTTACTCCAGAATTTATTGCACTCAAAATGTAAAAAGGACGTTTGGACTCTTGTGCAATAATTTGTGCCAAGGTTGTTTTTCCTGTTCCAGGTGGCCCCCAAAAAATTAATGAAGGAATTATACCTTTATTAATTTGTTGTGTCAAAGCCCCTTTTGGCCCAACTAAATGTTGTTGGCTTAAGTAATCTTCTAGTTTTTGAGGGCGAATTCTTTCGGCTAAGGGAGCTTCCATAGTTTTAATGTGATAATTTTCAAATACATAATTATCAATTATGTTTAAGCAACAAATTTAATCATATTAATTTGTTTTATAAGTCTATGTTATCAAGAAGTACATTCTATATAATCGACTCTACTTTTGGTGCTATTTTAGAATAAATTTTCTAGTATTTTTTGATTGCTAAATTTTAGCTTTAAGAATCAAGTCTTCATTTGTTTTTTGCTTCAATCCATTTAGCCATGTATTTAGCACTCATCAAAGTATGATGTTGCAACATTGCTCCCATGAAGTTTTTCAAACGATGTGCTTTTAAATTGTTTTTTGTTTCGTTCAAATGAGTAATAAAATTTGGAGCAAAAAGGCTTTTCAAAAACCGATTATTGTATAATTGTATACCGTTTTGTTGCGCTTGTAACCAAATGTCTTCCTTTTGATACAATGCAATTGCATTTTCAACTAAGACTTCAACGTCATCCGAAATACAACCATTCCAATCAAAATCACCTGACATGGCTTCTGCACCAATTGATGTTGTAACACTGGGTGTGCCACAATACATAGCTTCTGCCAATTTACCTTTTAATCCTGCTCCAAAACGCAGCGGTGCCAAAACGACACGTGCCTTCTCAACAACTACTTTAGCATTTTCAGCACGACCCATTATTAAAAAACCGTTTGTGGGTTGATGTAGCTGCAATACTTTTTGAGACGGATAAGCACCATAAATTGCAATATTAGCTTCTGGAAATTGCTTTTTCAGCAAAGGCCAAATCGATTCTTTTAAATATAAAACGGCATTCCAATTGGGTTCATGTAGAAAATTTCCAATAAATGAAAAGTTTTTCCTTTCAGAAAAAGTCGGCCATTTTGAAGTTACCGTTTCGTCAATAGGTTCCAATAGAAATGGCAAATAATAGAGTAAGGAAGCATCAATTTTAAAAACATTTTGTAACAATTCCATTTCAAATTCTGAAATTATTAAAGAAATATCACAACGCAAAATACAAGCAATTTCTCTTTTGGCAATATCCGAAAACAAGTCGGTTGATTCAAAAGTTCTGTATTCTGAAAATGCCAAATGTCTTGCTTTTCGCAAACAATGCAAGTCTTCAGAATCTAATATTCGTAAAGCATTTGGACAATTTTCGGCAACGCGCCAACCAAATTGTTCCTCAATCATAAACCGGTCAAAAAGCACCATCGAGGGGTTTAAATCTTTTACAAAAACATCAAAACTAGCGTCATTCAAGAGGATGTTTTGTTTTGTAACACCAATACTTTCTAGCGGAAACATAAAGTCGCTATCTAAAGCAGGACTAGCAAAAGTAATGTCCCAATTTTGTTCTTGAAACAAACGAATCAAGGTCATCATTCTCCCTCCGGCGGCAGATGAATTGGGTTCGGGCCAAACAAAGCCAATGATTAGTATTTTCGGGTTGGAATGCACCTTTTCCAATTATTTTTTTAACGATTCCGAAGCTTTTTCAACGGTGTTTTTTAAACTTTCTTTATAGAAAATAATTTTGTCGAGCACACATTTATCATGGCAACCAATGATTTGAGCCGCCAATATTCCAGCATTTTTTGCTCCGTTTAAAGCGACAGTTGCTACAGGAACACCACCTGGCATTTGTAAAATGGATAATACAGAATCCCAACCATCAATTGAATTACTTGATTTTACAGGAACACCAATTACGGGTAGCGGGCTCATCGAAGCAACCATTCCTGGCAAATGTGCCGCACCACCTGCTCCAGCAATAATTACCGAAATGCCACGTAAATGAGCTTTTTTACTGAAATCAAAAAGTTTCTCAGGCGTTCGATGTGCCGAAACAATATCGACTTCGGTTTCGATGTCAAATCCTTTTAAGATGTCGATGGCTTCTTGCAT
>CAIRNC010000280.1 GCA_903879875.1 uncultured Bacteroidota bacterium | reverse complement strand
TCCGTTTATGGTGTAGGTAACTGTTGCACTAGGTGTACCACTAAATAAAATTTCAGCTGTACTTCCTGAACAGATTGCGCAAGCAGTCCCATTATTTGCAATACTAGCATTCGGTAAATCCCGAACTATAACTCTGGCGACTCTTGATATTATGGCTGGACACGATGTACTACTTACGATACATATATAATTGCCACTATCGGTAAGTTGTCCTGTTAGCGGTAGTATCGGTGAATTTGTTCCAATGTTTACATTATTTAGCTGCCATTGGTAATTAAGATTTGTTCCTGTTGTTTCAACTACTAAGTTTAAAGCATCTCCTTTACAAATTATGCTTAAAGCAGCTGGTTGCGTTGTGATTTTTGGTGCTTCATTTATTACGACTGTAGCTATACCTGAAGCGACATCTGGACATGTACTGTTTTTAACTACACAATAATAGTCGCCTGAATCAGCAAGAATAGATATCGCCTTAGTATATGTAGCTGATGTGGCTCCTGGAATGAGTATACTATCATGATACCATTGGTAGGTAACGCCTGTAGCTATTGGTAATTGTAATCCTATACTAAGTGTAAATGATTCTCCTTCGCATTTTGTTTGGGGTTGGGGATGATTTATGATGTTTATTGGTTGATCTACTATCAATGTTGCCATATTGGAAGTGGCACTAGAGCATAAGTCTTTTACCACACAGAAATAATTTCCTGCATTTGCAACTGTTAGAGCATTTATCGTATAACTATCTCCAATTGCTCCTCCTATTGGATTGGATATTGTGTTAAAATACCATTGATAAGAAAGAGATAAACCTGTAATTGTAGCAACTACACTAAAAGTTGCTTGCGTTCCCGTTCCAGCACAAAGAGTTGTTCCTTGAGGTTGTGACGTAATTCCTGTTAATGTATTGATATCAATTGACACTGCTACTGTACCTGCCAGAGATTGACTGCATGTCGTGCTTGGACGTACCACACTCACTAACGTATAAGTGGTTAACGTTGTCAATGACGCTGTGGTGACTGGTGTTGGATTGGCTGTGATTATTACGGTTTGATTTGTAGTGCCATTATTATAAGTCACCACATCCCCTATTGTTCCTGAAAACAAAAGAGTGCCCGCTGTACCCGAACAAATTGTTGCATTTTGAACGGCTAAGGTTGCCGTTGGCAATGGATTTACTGTTACCGTTACCGATTGAGTGGTATAAGATGTCGTACAAGGTTGTGTGCCAATTGTACTGACACTTACTAATTCATAAGTTGTTGTGCTCGTTAAATTTCCTGTGGTAATAAATCCTATGCCTGAAGTATCTATTGTGCCACTGGTTGAAGCTGCTCCATTAACGGTGTAAGTAAATGATGTACCTGGCGTTCCTGTTATAGCTATAGTGGTTCCTGCACCTGAACACACAAATTTAGGGGTAGCGTCTATTGTTGCTGTTGGTGCTCCAACAACTATTGCCAAATTAGAATTTGGTGTTAAGTTGGTATAATTTTGCAAACAATTTGGTGCGGTGTTTCCTGCTACACTTGTTATTTGATATATTACATTTGCTGTTAAAGCCGGTGTGGTTAAGACATAAGTACCTGCAGCGTCTAAAACAATTGGGATTACTGTAGTGCTATTTACGGTATAGTTTACTGTGGCATTGGGTGTTCCTGTAAAAGTAATCGTGGCAGGCTGTCCTGTACAAATACTACTCGGTCCTGAAAGGGCTACCGTTGGGATTGGATTGACTGTTAATATTGCCATATTTGAAGTGGCCGTGGAGCATAAGCCGGTTACTTCACAAAAATAATTTCCTGCATCTGCAACGGTTGGAGAAGTAATAGTGTAACTAGTAGCATTTGTTGCCGCTCCTATTGGATTGGATATTGTGTTAAAATACCATTGATATGCAAGTGGTAAAGTACCCGTTGCAACAACACTAAAAGTCACTGCTGTTCCTTCACAAACTGTGTTCCCTAAAGGTTGTGTGCCTATTACTGTTAATGGATTGATTGCAATTGTTACCGTTCCTGTTAGGTTTTGGCTGCAACCAGTACTTGGACGTACCACACTTACTAACGTGTAACTTGCTAGTGCAGTCAATGATGGTGTGATAACTGATGTTGGATTGGCTGTTAGCGTTACTGTTTGGTTTGTAGTGCCATCATTGTAGGTCACTATATCGTCTACAGTTCCTGTAAATAATAGTGTCCCTGTGGTTCCCGAACAAATTGTTGCATTTTGAACGGCTAAGGTTGCTGTTGGCAATGGATTTACTGTTACCGTTACCGATTGAGTGTTATAAGATGTCGTACATGGTTGTGGGCCAATTGTACTGACACTTTCCAATTTATAAGTTGTTGTGCTCGTTAAATTTCCTGTGGTAATAAATCCTATGCCTGAAGTATCTATTGTGCCAGTGGTTGGAGTTGTTCCATTAACAGTGTAAGTAAATGATGTGCCGGGCGTTCCTGTTATAGCTATAGTGGTTCCTGCGCCTGAACATACAAATTTAGGGGTAGCATCTATTGTTGCTGATGGTGCATCTACAACTATTGACAAATTAGAATTTGGTGTTGCACTTGTATACGTTTGTTCACAGTTTGGTGTAGTGTTTCCTGCTACACTTGTTATTTGATATATTGCATTTGCTGTTAAAGCTGCTGTGGTCAATACATAAGTACCTGTAGCATCTAAAACTATTGGCGTTGCCGCACCGATACCAACGGTATAGTTTACCGTGGCATTAGGTGTTCCTGTAAAAGTGATGGTGGCAGACTGTCCTGTACAAATACTGCTCGGTCCTGATACGGCTACCGCTGGAATTGGATTGACTGTTAATATTGCCATATTTGAAGTGTCTGGGGTGGGGCACGTTCCTGTAACCACACAAAAATAATTTCCTGCATCTGTAAGTGTTGGGGAAGCAATAGCATAACTAGTGGCTGTTGCTGATGAAGGTCCTACTGGAGTGCCAAGATTGTTTTTATACCATTGATAAATCAATCCTGTTCCCGTGGCTGTTACTGCCATTGAAATTGGAGTCCCTTCACAAACCGCTAGCGGTGTATTAGGTTCTTGAGTGATGTTTGGCAATTCATTTACCGTTACTACGGCTGTCGTGGTAGTTACAGTTTGGCAAGTATCCATAATGGTGCACGTATAACTTCCTGCGTGAGCGGCTGTAACTGCTGTGATAGTATAAGTAGCACTAGTCGCACCGCTTATTGAACCTGTTGGACCGCTCCATTGGTAACTTGGATTCACGCCTGTAGCCGCTGTTGTTAATGTCAACGGTTGTCCTGCACACAACGTTTGTGATTGAGGTTGGGTGGTGATTTGTGTTGATGGTTGTATGACTAAAACGGCATCCAACGAAGTTTCATTTCCACAATTACTTGATGATGATACTACACAGTAATAGTTACCTGCATCTGCACTAGTTGGTGAAGCAATGGTATAACTTGTGGCTGTGGCTGATGAAAGTCCTACTGGAGTAGCAAGATTGTTTTTATACCACTGATACGTTAATCCTACTCCTGTGGCTGCTACACTAAAAGTCACTGCTGTTCCTGAACAAAGTGTCGTGCCTATGGGTTGTGTTGTTATTGCTGTTAATGGATTGACTGTTATTGTTACTGTTATACCTGTAAAAGTCTTACTACACGTTGTAGTTGGATTTGCTACACTTACTAACTCGTATGTTGTGTTTGTTGTCAATACCGGTGTAATAACTGCTGTTGGATTGGCTGTCAGTAGTACGGTTTGTACGGCTGTGCCTGGTCCATTATTATACGTCACAACATCTCCAATTGTTCCTGTAAATAAAAGCGTCGCAGCTGTTCCCGAACAAATTGTTGCATTTTGTACCGCTAAGGTTGCTGTTGGCAAAGGATTTACCGTTACGGTTGTTTCTTGTCCAGTAATGTTTGCCATACATGCCGAGGTGCCTGTTGTGGCTATATTAGTTAAGGTATAGATTGTAGAGGCTGTTAAATTTCCTGTGGTTATACTTCCATTTCCTGAGGCATCTAATGTGGTTGTAGTTGAGTTGATACTATTAGTTGTATAAGTAACCGTAGCATTAGGAGTACCCGTAACAGGAATAATTGTGCTTGAATTCTCACAAATGGCATTTGCAGCGGTTATCGTTGCCGATGGGGCGCCAACACTGATTGTTACTGTGTTATTTGTAGTGATATTTTGCAAACAGTTTGGCATGGTAATACCTACGACACTTATTAACTGATAAATGGTCTGTGTACTAAGTGCAGCTGTGGTTATTGGTCCATTTCCTGAGGCATCTAATGTGATTTGTTGCAATGTACCACCATTAACAGTATAGGTAACTATTGCATTGGCTAAACCTGTTATCATTAATGAGGCTACATCATTAGTGCAAACACTAATTGCTGGTGCGGTTGTAAAAGCAGCAAAAGGCGTTGGATGAATGATAACGGTTTGTGAACTTGGTGCAGAAACTTCTGTGCCAAATGAAGCCACAACTGTATAAATATGGCTTCCTGATGTTGGAGTTGGTAATATATCAAAAGTTGGTATTGTTGTTTGGCCAAGTGGGGTTAAACCTTCACTCCATGAGTATGTCACTCCAGCGCCCGCATTGGTGGTGGTTAACGTTAAAGGACTACCTAAACATTGATTCGGTATGGCATTCATAACCGTAGATACACATGCCGTAACAGTTATTGTAGCTGTTGTGTTATATTCTGGGCAACTCTCTGTGGCTAAAATCTTATAATTTATAGTGTAGCTGCCCGGTGTAGCATTGGTTAAATCCAATACACCAGTGGTAACATTTAATAATACTCCTATGGCTGGTGTAATACTAAAGATACCGCCAGCAGTCAATCCTGAAGTAACTGGGGATAATGCCGCATTGGAATTTCTACAATATCCCGCATTACCTCCATCGTCTGGGTAATTGAAGGTACCTGTGGCTGGTAGTGAATTATTAATTGTAAAAGTTTGTGTTTTATTACAACCTGTTCCGTTATCAGAAACATTTACAAATATTGTTTTAGGCAAAACAGTACCAGTTGGTGGAGTATAATTGGTAATATTAGTAATAGGAATCAAATCTAAAACATCTTGAGCAGATGCAAAGTAATCATACGAAAATTGACCTGTTGAAAAAAGATGTTGTTCTAAATTAAATGAGGTGGCGCTATTACAATTTGAAATATCATTTAGTACCATAGTAGGCAACCCATTGTCAATAACAACCGTATAAGAATCTCTTAAAGTTACATCAGTGCCATCACAACGATGGTAAACTACTTCGGCTTTATAAACATCTCCAGCAACGGCTGGAACTACTAAATCGGCATCACTACTGGTTAAAAATACCCCGTTTTTATACCATTTAAAATCAAATTTACCTGTTTGATTTCCTGAAGGTATAAAACGCCATGCTTCATTGTTAGCACTCCATGTACCTACGTTTCTACCTGGTGGAACTGTTGCAGCTGTACCTGCTTGATTTTGAACTCCAATTAAACCAAGACCACTGTGCCAATTATTATTTGGGGCTCTTTTCTTAACAACCACATCAATAACATTAGTACTTTCATACAACACAATTTGAGATGTTTGTCTATTTGTAGTTTGCATTGGATATTGAGGAACATCAAAAACGTTCATAATAAAAACCCTATTAGGAGCTGCAAATGCTCCAATATCTTTTACAAAATAATTAATATTACTGGTTGTTTGAGTATTTTCAAAAATAATATCTTGATATACTCCATAAATTGCATTTTTTTCTTCAAAAGCAGCATTTGGAATTTGTACATTTGAAAAGTTCCAGGCACAACCGTTTGGAGTTGCCATCGGTTGAGTCAAATCAAACGATAAAATCCCATTAGTTCCTACGAGCAACTGAGTATAATTATTGTTATAAAAGCAAAAATGAAATGGTAATGTATAAGGTGTAGTTGTAGTAGCTCCGGTATAAAAATCATCAGAACCCGGAATCATGGGAATCAAAGCCGCAGCATTTGGAGAGGAAAAAGGAGCAATTGGATTATAAGGAATAGACGAAACCGAATAAGTTGTTGATGCCTTGGTTTTAAAATAATTAGCACTGATGGTAATGAGATCATTTTCATTGCAAATTACACTTGGACCAGTTACTTTCACAAAAAGCTGTGCATCACTAGCGGTATTTACATCACAACCAACGTCTTCAATGGTAACAGTAGATGTTCCTGTTAACGGTATCGAACAATTAGTTGCTACCATATTTACCAATGTAAATGTTGTAGTGACATTTATAATTGGCGTAGTAAAACTAGCTTTACCTAGTGCATCTAAAATTACCGAATAACTGCCACCTGCCGAGGATGTGAAATTAACAGTTGTATAAGGTGTACCTATAAAATTAAGTACTCTAACATCGTCTGGACAACTGGTAATATTTCCTGTAAAGAAAGTTAAAGCCAAATCGGCAGCATTGATAAAATGTACTTTTGTAGTTCTATGAACAGCCTTAACACAGTTATTAGAGCTCGATTCTATAACGCTAAGTAATTTGTAAATATAGTCTCCTGGAGAGGTATTTGGAACAATTAGCGAAACACTATTACCTGATGTTGTAGTAATATATTGATTTGAACCGCCATTGATAGTATAAAGAAATGTAAAAGGCGGTGTGCCGTTTAATCCTGTAAAAGTAACCGTAGGATTTCCTCCACCTGTACAAGCAACAATATCCGAAGATATAGTAGCGGTTAACTGATCGACATTAACCAAAGCACTTGCAGTTAAATTTTGAGAACACGTTTGCGTTGAAGCACTTGAAACCGAAAGTAAGTTATAATTAAACACTTCTGTTTGAGTTGTCGGAACCGAAAGTGTAAAGCTATCTCCAGAGGTAGTTGTAATGGTTTGAGTAGCACCACCGTTAAGATTATAGGTAAAAGTATAAGGAGCTGTTCCATTTTGACCTGTGAAAGTAATTACTGGAGACGGCGTATTCAAACAAACAGATGTAGCCCCAGAAATAGTTGCTGAAGTCAATTGTTTAACAGTAATAGTCGCCACTCCTGTTTGGTTTTGAGTCAAAACAGGTGCTGTTCCACAAGATACACTTACTAAATTATAATTATAAATTCCATCTGTTCCTGTTGGTGCTGCGAGCGTAACACTACTTCCAGAAGTAGTAGTAATGGTTTGATTGGCTCCACCATTAATATTATAGATGAAAGTATAAGGAGCAACTCCGTCCAAACCTGTAAAAGTAATATTTGGAGAAGTTCCATTTTTACAAACCGATGTTGAACCAATAATGGTTGCAGTTGGTAATGTTAGCTCTAAAGAAAAATCATCAACAGCAAAATCATTTCCAACAAAACTGGTATTATTGTTCCATAATTCTATAAAAACACAAGCATTTGTAGGTTTAAATGTATAAGAAACTTTTTGCCATCCATCAATTGGCAAAGGTGCCAAATCAGAAGTAGTAGAAGGCACTACATTTGATGCGTTTGTAAATTGAAATCCAATATTAGCACGCGTAGCATTATCTGTAACTGTTGTAGCTACCGACTTTATCCAATAACTAAAAGTATATGTTTTTCCAATCGTTAAACCACAAATTCCAGTTCCATTTGTTCCTGCTCTCCAAAAACGTTGTGAACCTCCATTTCCATTTCCATCAATCACCATCATCTTTCCAGTACCTGAAGTATGATCGCCTCCAACTATAAAACTAGTCGCATTGAATAAATGAGGATCAGTAGTAAAGGTATAATCTCCAGCAGATGTAGTTCCTGAATAAGGTGGATTAATCAGATTGTATCCATTACCGTTAACATTGAACCCAAATCCATTTACTGGATTTTCAAAATCTCCATTAACAATCAGATTTTGAGCGTATAATGAATTAGCAAAAAATGCAACAAGTGCAATAATGAGGAATTTATATTTCATATTGGCAGTTTTATAGGGGCGAAATTTACAAAAAAATAAGAATTATTTAACTTATTAAAAGTTAATTTTTGAAATAGTGGTAGCTTTCTAAAATATTTTAGTATTATTATTTATCTTTGGCACTTAGAAAAAAGCATTAATTTTATATATTTTTATGAACAAAAACGAAGACTTTTCAGATGAAATTGGCGAAAATCATTTCGCAACAAGCGCAACAAATCCTATCAGAAATGATGCTTTTGAACTTTCAGATGATCAAAAAATAGCTTCTATTAAAAAAGATGTTGAAAATATTTTGAATACACTAGGCATGGACTTAAATGACGACAGTCTTAAAGGAACTCCTAATCGAGTTGCAAAAATGTTTGTCAAAGAAATTTTTGGAGGTCTAAATCCTTCCAAAAAACCAAGTGCCTCAACTTTTGAAAATAATTACAAGTACGGAGAAATGTTAGTTGAGAAAAACATTACGCTTTATTCCACTTGTGAACACCATTTGCTTCCTATTATTGGAAGAGCACACGTCGCTTATATTTCAAAAGGCAATGTTGTAGGGCTTTCTAAAATGAATAGAATTGTAGATTATTATGCTAAAAGACCTCAAGTTCAAGAGCGTTTGACAATGCAAATTGTTCAAGAATTACAAAATGTATTAGGAACAGAAGACGTGGCTTGTGTTATTGATGCTAAGCATCTTTGTGTGAATTCTCGTGGAATTAGAGACATTGAAAGCAGCACCGTTACTTCTGAATTCGGCGGAAAGTTTAAAGAAGAATCCACAAGACGTGAATTTTTAGAATACATTAAATTGGACACCAAATTTTAGATAGAAATCATTTGATTTTTTGAATCATCAAATTTTGTAATTATAAACAATAATGAACAACAGCCAATTAAAAATATACAACTCACTCACTGGCGAAAAAGAAATTTTCGTACCCATTCACCAAGGAAATGTAGGAATGTACGTTTGTGGACCAACGGTTTATAGTAATGTTCACTTAGGAAACGTTAGAACATTCATGTCGTTTGATGTAATTTTTCGCTATTTCTTACACTTGGGTTTCAAAGTGCGCTATGTCAGAAATATTACAGATGTTGGTCATATTGTAGATGATGTAGATGACGGCGAAGATAAAATTGCAAAAAAAGCACGCTTAGAGCAACTCGAACCCATGGAAGTTGTTCAACAATATACTGTTGATTTTCATGATATCTTAAACTTATTTAACTTTTTACCTCCAAGTATTGAACCTACGGCAACTGGTCATATTATTGAACAAATTGAAATTGTAAAAAAAATAATTGATAAAGGTTTGGCTTATCAAGTGAATGGCTCTGTTTATTTTGATGTAGTAAAATACAATAAAACCAACAATTATGGGATTCTAAGTGGTCGAAATATTGATGACATGCTTGCCAATACCAGAGATTTGGATGGGCAAAGTGACAAAAAAAATGAACAAGATTTTGCTCTTTGGAAAAAAGCCGAACCGCAACATATCATGCGTTGGCCTTCGCCTTGGGGCGATGGTTTTCCAGGGTGGCATTTAGAATGTACGGCTATGAGTACCAAATATCTGGGCAATCATTTTGACATTCATGGTGGCGGAATGGATTTGAAATTTCCGCATCACGAATGTGAAATTGCTCAAAATGAAGCTTGCACTGGAAATTCACCCGTAAATTATTGGATGCACGCCAATATGCTGACTTTAAATGGTAAAAAAATGTCAAAGTCAACTGGCAACAACATTTTACCAAGGGAAATTATTACCGGAGAAAACGATATTTTAAGCAAGGCTTTTGCTCCTTCAGTAGCTCGTTTTTTTATGTTACAAGCACATTACAGAAGCAATCTTGATTTTTCAGATGATGCCATTGTAGCTGCCGAAAAAGGGTTTAACCGTTTGATGGAAGCCATCGATGGGTTAAAAGAAATTAATGTTGCTGCAAATTCAACTTTAGACATTAGTTCATGGAAAAAAGCATGTTATGACGCCATGAATGACGATTTCAACACGCCTATTTTAATAGCGCAATTGTTTGAAGGGGTTCGGTTTGTAAATCTTTTAAAAGAAGGAACCGCTACTTTAACATCTGATGATTTCAATACTTTTTCTATTTTAATGAACGCCTTTACAGTTGATGTTTTAGGTTTAGAAAACGGAAAAACGGCTGGTAATAATAATGAGAAACTCGAAGGCGTGGTGAACATGCTCATCAAAATGCGAAATGAAGCAAGAGCCAATAAAAACTTTGCACTTTCCGACCAAATTCGAGACCAATTGATAGCATTAGGAATTCAGTTGAAAGACGGAAAAGAGGGAACTACTTTTACTGTCTAAGTAAATATTGGAACATAATTTAAGTACTTTTTTGCGAAATTTTATTCCATATTACATCTAACTATTCCGAATTTGAAACCAGCAACTCCCTTTATTTTTCTTGTTCGATTCTATCAATCGGCCATTTCTCCATTCACGCCATCGTCTTGCCGATTTGA
>CAIRNC010000279.1 GCA_903879875.1 uncultured Bacteroidota bacterium | reverse complement strand
TATAATGGGAATACTTGGTGCTGCAGGAACCGTGTTCTTCGCTTTCATCGGATTTGATGCCGTAAGTACCGCTGCACAAGAAACCAAAAATCCAAAAAGAGATATGCCAATTGGTATACTTGGTTCTTTAGCAGTTTGTACTGTTTTATATATTCTTTTTGCACATGTTTTAACGGGCGTTGCAACAGTAGAAGACTTTAGAACGGGTGGTAAAGAAGCTTCTGTGGCTTTTGCTATAGGTAAATATATGATTGGTTACCAATGGTTGGCTCAATTTGTTACTGTAGCTATTTTAGCAGGTTTTTCTTCTGTTATTTTAGTAATGTTACTTGGTCAATCCAGAGTATTTTATGCTATGGGTAAAGATGGATTATTGCCAAAATCCTTTGGTGATTTACATCCAAAATACAAAACTCCATACAAAGCTAATTTAGCTATTTTGGTTATAGTTGGATTATTCGCCGCTTTTATACCGGGTGATATCGTAGGTGATATGACTAGTATTGGAACTTTGTTTGCATTTATATTGGTTTGTGTATCAGTAATTGTATTGCGAAAAACAGAACCCGATATGAAACGCGAATTTAGAACACCTTTTGTACCTTTTGTGCCAATAGCTGGTATACTTGTTTGTCTTGCTATGATTTACGGTTTAGGTTGGACTAATTGGCTACGCCTTTTGGTTTGGTTAGCATTAGGACTTATTATATATTTTACATACAGTAAGAAAAATAGCAAATTAAACAATCCTGATAAATAGTTGAGATTTAAATACAAGAATAGCTGTCGTACAAACTAATTTTCAAAAAACAAAAACCGTCTCACAATTAGAGACGGTTTTTTATTTTTTGGTTTTTAAAAAGATATTTCATGTTTTTTTGCTTTAATTTTAAATGCATAATTCTGAAAAAAAGTTGAAAAGTATTTGTAAGTGTATTTTTTATTTGGTTTTAGATTAAGTATGATGGAATAAATTTCATCTAATTTTATTTATTTGAATAAATCATCAAACAAGTAATTATAAAAATGTAGTTTAAATAAAACTCCACTTTTTATTTGTACATCCACAACTACATTGATAAAGTTGAAGTAGTGAAAGAAGGGGTTTGCCAACTTCAGAAATTATTATTATTTTTTAACAACTACAATATTAGATGGAGCTTCATTTATTTTAACTCAAATAACTAGATTACACTCAATAAGTACATTTAGACTCCATAAAAAAAGCCTTACATTGCTGTAAGGCTTGATAATCAATGTGGAGAATATCGGATTCGAACCGACCACCTCTTGCCTGCCAGTAGAATCTATATCTCAAGAAAGCCTTATTTTACTGGGGTTGGTGATTTTTAAGTAATGCAAAATCGTGCATTTTCTAGCATTTTGCCACTCATTAAGTACACTTAGATTAATGAGTTGTAAATTTAGATAACTATAAAAAATTATTGCTAATTAAAATCTATTGTTAGCCAAATGTCAATATTAATTTATACATTTGGCTGATAATAAAATAATTTTATGAAAAAAGTTATAGGAAGAGAAAAGGAAATAGAACTATTACATAACGCTATAAATTCTGACAAGTCGGAGTTAATAGCTATATATGGAAGAAGACGTGTTGGGAAAACTTTTTTAATCCGTGAGACCTTTTCTAAAGAAATGATTTTTGAAGTTTCAGGAATTCCTGATGGAAGTTTCAAAGAACAATTGATGAACTTTCATATTGAACTTTCTAAAAAATATTCGCATCCAACAAATACTACTGTGCCCATTAATTGGATGGAAGCTTTCGCACTATTAGGGGACTATATTGACACTTTAAAAAAATCAAGCAAAAAAGTAATTTTTATAGATGAATTCCCTTGGATTTACACTCACAAGTCAAAATTTGTACAAATGTTTAGTCACTTTTGGAATAGCTATTGTACAAAACGAAATGATTTGATTGTTGTGATATGTGGTTCTTCGGCTTCGTTTATGGTTAATAAAGTAATTAATGATAAAAAAGGCTTACATAATAGGATAACAATTCCTATAAGATTGTTGCCTTTTAATCTTTATGAAACTGAACTTTTTCTAAAATCCAAAAAAGTTAATTTAGATAGATATTCCTATCTCCAATTGTATATGGCTATTGGAGGCATTCCTCACTATTTGGAAAAAATTAATCCAGGGGACAGCGTTCCATTAGCAATTGATAGGCTTTGCTTTCAAAAAAATGGGGTTTTAGTAAATGAATTTAATCAAATATTTGCTTCTTTATTTGAAAATTCCGAGAATCACATGAAAATAGTTGAAGCTTTAGCTTCAAGCCAAAAAGGAATGTTAAGACAAGAATTGATAGATAAATCAAAGGTTCCTTCTGGCGGAACACTATCAAATACGATTCAAGAGCTAATCGAATCTGGGTTTATTTCTGAATATCATCCCTATGATAAAAAAACAAAAGAGACCCTTTATAGACTTTCAGACGAATACTCTCTTTTTTATTTGAAGTTTATTAAAAATAATTTGAGCACCAGTTGGACAAGTCTTTTTGCTTCTAGGAGTTATATCTCATGGGGTGGCTTTGCATTTGAAACGCTGTGTCTTAAACATGTTGACCAAATATTAAAAAAACTAGGATTAATTGGTATCGATACTAAAAGTATTAGCTGGAGAAATAAAAATGCTCAAATTGATTTACTTATAGCAAGAAATGACCGAAGTATCAATATTTGTGAAATGAAATTTTCTGTAAATGAATTTGTCATTGACAAATCTTATGCTGAAAATATACGAAATAAGAAAAGTGAATTCATTAAAGAAACATCAACAAGAGATAATTTATTTGTCACATTTGTCACAACTTATGGAGTTAAAAAAAATGCCTATAGCAATGAGGTTATGGATAATGAGGTTACAATGGATAGTTTGTTTGAAAAATTATAGATTTTAAAAAATTTATTAGTAGCCAAAAGTAGGTTATAATCATTACTTTTGGCTACTAATAAGTTTGATGTTCTAATTCTTGCACAATTCAAAATCATAGTCAAACAATCCAACTTGTTTATAATAATCAATATGAATAGTAATCTTATTGCCATCAACCACAACAAAGAAATTAGATACGTTTTTTATATCACGTTCAAGAATCTTGTTTAATCGTTTTATGTTAACATTTCTAACTCTATCCATAATGAATTCAATCATGGTTTCTTTTGGCTTTGAGCCATTTTTATTTATTGAGCTGAAAACTTCAAATCGCTTTACTCCATAATAGCGAATCATAAAAAGGTAGATTTTGTAGATGTTTATCGTTTCCATAATTATATCATTTTTCTGTTAATCATTACTTTCTTAACCTTTACTATAGTAGCTGAACTAGCTCCTGTAATTTCTGTAATCTCCCGAATAGTTAATCCTTTCTGTAGTTTCTTTTGAATCGCTTGATGACGTTCCAAAAGTTTTTCATCACTTTGAACAGCACCGATTTTCCTCCCAGAGAACTTACCAAGAGCTTGTGCGATGCGAATTCCTTCCATAGAACGAGTTTTGATTTGATTACGGGACATTTCGCCAATACTACCCATAACTGATAAGACCAGATTAGCCATTGGATTTTCATCTCCGTTATCTAAAAATGTAGAAAATCCTTCTTTTAGAGATTTTAAATTGATATGATTCTTTTTGAAAACTGATATAGTATTCAAAATATCTAATAAATTTCTGCCAAGTCTATCCGTTGAATCAACTACAACTGTACATCTTTCTGTTTGATTGGTTATATCATCAAACATTTTAACCGCTTCTGGTCTTTCCATAAACGGAACATTTCCCTGAATCCTTTCAACAAATAACCTTGTTGCGTCAAATCCTTCATGTGATTTAAATGATTCAACTTGTCTAGCAGAATTTTGAAGGACAGTTTGGAAAATCCGGTCAAATTGACCACCACTTTCCAGTTTAAATTGACCACCATTTCC
>CAIRNC010000278.1 GCA_903879875.1 uncultured Bacteroidota bacterium | reverse complement strand
TCCTTTAACAAAACCATTTTTCTTAGTAAATCCTTTACCACAGTAAAAGCACTTTTTTTATTCATAGCCTTTGATTTGCTTCAAAGATAGTAACAATAAGGGCTAACAAGATTTTAAGCATTAATTTTGTCCATTACGCCTATACTAAAAACAAAAATACAAATGAAAAGAGGTCATTTTATCGGTTCAGCCACCAAATGGAAGCGTTTAAAATCCCAGCAAAACTGACCCAAAATAAATACGGAATAAATAAATAACCCGCAAATTTGTTAATTTTATTAAACTTTATAAATGTTTCATAAATCAGGAGCCATAACAAAATGATTTCAATTCCTGCTAGCATTGGGTTTTTCAATCCGAAAAACAAAAAAGACCATAATGAATTTAAAGCCAATTGAATAACGAATAAAATTAGAGCCGACTTTACTTCTTCCTGCTTTGATTCGATTTCATTCCAAACTAAAGCAGCTGCCCAACCCATCATAATATATAGCAAACTCCAAACAGGTGCGAAAATCCAATTTGGCGGATTGAAGCTAGGTTTTATAAGTGTTGGATACCACGTTTCGATACTTGATCTGGTAACAATCCCAGATAAATAGCCAACGGCAAGACAAGTGACAACAACAACAAGAATTTTAGTAAATTTATTCACGTCAATCTTTTTTCAAAAATAATCAAAAAGTCTCGTTTAAAAAATAAACAATTCTTAAGGTTTTAGTCAAAAAAGGTATATTTGTCAAAAATTATTACAATGTTAGAAATAGCTGATTTTATTCCATCTAAATATTCTAAATTAATAGCTCAAGGGAGTTTTCAATGGAGTGCGCCAAGCAATATTGCCTTGGTGAAATATTGGGGGAAAAAAGAAAATGAAGTAAGCCAAAATGGAAAATTAGCAGAGCAAATTCCTGCAAATCAGTCAATTAGCTTAACTTTAAACCATTGTAAAACAATAACTAAGCTAACTTTTTCCTTAAAGGAAGAAACTGATGCTTTTTCGTTTGATTTACTTTTTGAAGGCAAACCAAAAGAAGATTTTAAACCTAAAATTCAAAAATTCTTTGAAAGAATTGAGAACTATTTGCCTTTTTTGAAATCCTATCATTTTATAATCGATACAGAAAACACGTTTCCACATAGTTCTGGCATTGCATCATCGGCTTCGGGTATGGCGGCGTTAGCAATGAATTTAATGAGCTTAGAAAAAGCTTTATGTCCTGAAATGACAGATGAGTATTTCTATAAAAAAGCCTCATTTTTAGCACGTTTAGGTTCAGGAAGCGCTTGCCGAAGTGTTAGAGGAAGCGTTGTGGTTTGGGGAGAACATGCCGATACAAAAGGTAGTTCTAATTTATATGGCGTAGCATTTCCAAACAAAATAAATGCGATTTTCGGCACTTTTCAAGATACTATTTTACTTGTTGACAAAGGCGAAAAGCAGGTTTCAAGCACTGTTGGACATAATTTGATGCACAATCATCCATTTGCCGAACAACGTTTTTTGCAAGCCCACCACAATTTATCGGCAATTAGTCACGTTATAGAAAATGGAGATTTAGAACAGTTTATAAGCATTGTTGAAAGCGAAGCATTGACTTTGCACGCCATGATGATGACTTCAAATCCGTATTTTATATTAATGAAGCCCAATACTTTAGAAATCATCAATCGGATTTGGAAATTTAGAAATGAACATAAAATACCGATTTGTTTTACATTAGATGCAGGCGCAAACGTGCATGTTTTGTATCCCGAAAACGTTAGAGTTGCTGTTTTACAATTTATTAAGGACGAATTAGTTGGCTTTTGTCAAAATGGTCAGTATATTTGTGACGAAATTGGAGATGGAAGTGTTAAATTAATGTAATTTTATTTGAAATGGATATTCAATTTGAAAAATTAGAATTAATAAAAATGTTGGCTGAAACCAATGATTCTGATATTATTTCTGCTATAAAAAATATTTTTGTAAAAAAAAGGAATGATTTTTGGGAAGAATTGACTCTTGAACAAAAGCAAGAAATTGAGCTATCAGATAGCGAAATAGAAAATGGTAATTTTTTTCTATATGAAGACGTAATGGCAAAACATAGATGATGAGAAAAATCGTTTTTTCTTCACAATCAAAAGCACATTTAGACTCATTAATAGCATATTTAGAGGTTCAGTTTTCTAATGAAACAAAGATTAAGTTTATTTTAAAATTTGATAAAATCATTAATATAATTCACAAAAACCCTGATATTTTTCCTAAATCAAATAGCAATAAGCAAATTAGGAAGTGCGTGGTTTCAAAACAAACAACACTTTATTACAAATACAATAATACAGAAATTAGATTATTAGCCCTTTTTGACACAAGACAAAACCCATCAAAAATCAACAAAATAAAGTAATTTTTATATATGAAAGGACCACTTTTTTACTCGAAAATATTACTCTTTGGAGAATACGGCATTATAAGAGATTCCAAAGGGCTTTCTATTCCCTATAATTTTTATAATGGCGCTTTAAAAACGGAAGCAAATCATACCGATGAAGCTATAAAATCGAATGAAAATTTAAAACGTTTTGTTTCCTATTTAGAAACATTGCAAACGGAACAATCGGATTTGGTTACTTTTGATTTACAGGCGTTAAAAAATGACGTTGCAAGCGGAATGTATTTTGATTCTAGTATTCCACAAGGATATGGAGTTGGCAGTAGTGGTGCACTTGTAGCCGCTATTTATGATAAATATGCCCAAAATAAAATTACCGTTTTAGAGAACCTTACTCGAGAAAAACTTTTGAAATTAAAAACTATTTTTGGTTTCATGGAGTCTTTTTTTCACGGAAAAAGTTCTGGTTTAGATCCATTAAACAGTTATTTAAGCATCCCAATTCTTATTAATTCCAAAGACAATATTGAGGCTACTGGAATTCCAACGCAAAGTTTCAATGGTAAAGGCGCCGTGTTTTTATTGGATTCTGGCATTGTAGGCGAAACAGCTCCAATGGTAACTATTTTCATGGAAAATCTTAAAGACCAAGGATTTAGAAACATGTTAAAAACACAATTTATCAAACATACGGATGCTTGTGTAGAAAATTTCCTTGGCGGTGATATGAAAGCCCTATTTGCAAATACCAAAAAATTATCAAAAGTAGTATTGAATCATTTTAAACCAATGATTCCAGAACAATTTCATGGCATTTGGCAAAATGGAATTGACTCTAATGACTATTATTTAAAACTTTGTGGTTCAGGTGGCGGTGGTTATATTCTTGGATTTACCGAAGATTTAGAAAAAGCAAAAGCGGCTTTAAAAGACTACAAACTTGAAGTTGTTTATCAATTTTAAGAAAAAATTTACTCTAAATTGTAAAAGAGTAAAAATAATCCAAATCACTGGAAATGTTAAGTAGAAAAAGCAAACTTTTTTTATTGAAAATGGCAAGTTTGTTCTCTGTTGTTAGAGGCTATAATATTCCAATAATTGTATTAGCACAATACCTTTCTGCTATTTTTATAATTGCTCCAGAAAAAAGAGCATTGACAATTCTACTCGATTTTAATATTTTCATTATAGTGTTGGCCTCTTCCCTCACTATTGCTTCGGGCTATATTATCAATAGTTTTTATGACAGTCAAAAGGATTTAATCAATCGCCCAAATAAATCAATGTTGGATCGTTTGGTAAGTCAAAAAACAAAATTGAATGTTTATTTTTCGTTAAACTTTATAGCTACTTTTTTAGCATTAATCATTTCTTGGCGCGCGGCATTGTTTTTCGCTACCTATATATTTTTGATTTGGTTTTATTCTCATAAATTAAAAAAGCATCCTTTAATCGGTAATGTGACCGCAACAATGTTGGCTATTTTGCCATTTTTTGCCATCTTATTGTATTTCTATTTAAAGATGCCATTTGACGAAATTGAGCATTATAAAATAGTCTTGGCAGTTATCTTTAATCACGCCACTTTTCTGTTTTTATTGTTGTTAATTCGGGAAATGACAAAAGATTTAGAAAACATCAAAGGCGATTTATCTAATGGATACAAAACCATTCCGATTATCTATGGTGAAATAATTGCAAAAAGAGGCATTACTTTACTTTGTTTGCTAACTATTATACCAGTCTATGCTTTAGTAGAAATTTACGATGTTGGTTATATGGATATCTATTTTTATTTGTGTTTAATAGCTCAGATTTTCTTCTTAATATATTTGTGGAAATCAGACAAAAAAGAACAATTTATTAAGCTACATAATGTGTTGAAAACAATAATTGTAGCAGGTGTTTTTTCTATTGTACTTATAAATCCAAGTGTGCTTTTGCATTGAAAAAATTTGCTTTTTTAGGTTGAAACTATAAACGTAATTAAGAATAGTAAGTTAATAATTATTACGAAACCAAACTTTCATCCACTCCCGTTTAAGAATTAAAAAGGCTACTTGTTCTGCCAAAATCACTAAATCAGAACCGTCCAGTTTTTTTATTTGGTCTTCTGGAACATCAATAATGTAAAGCAAGTTGAGATATTCGGCAAATTTGTATTGTATAAGGCGGTAGATTTTTTCGTGCAATTCAGCCTTTAAAGCTTCTGGCGCAACTGTAATTGGGAAATCAATGGACTCATTTGCCAAGTTGAAATCTTTATTGATTTGCTCAATTAATTTCACATATAAATTGTCATTTGTTGCTTCGATAAGCAATACATCGGCAGAAATTGGTGCAATGAAATTCATTAAACGCGTTTTAAATTTTTATTATCCCAAAGCCTTACAATTTTAGCCAAAAGCACATCGCCTCCAGCATAAAAGAACACGGCTCCCATCGGTGGATTTACTGCAGGAATGATGCCAAAAGTTTTTGGTGCCCAAGCCCAGCATCGAAAATGAGTGCCCACAAGTTC
>CAIRNC010000277.1 GCA_903879875.1 uncultured Bacteroidota bacterium | reverse complement strand
TCAAGCAAAATATGTAAACGGAATTATTAGTAGTAGTAGCAATAAATCAGAACCAAGTTATAAAGTTAGAGCGATTAGAAGCTTTTAATATTTTATAAATGGCAACTAAATCTTTAAACTATTTTTTTAATCGCTTCTAATGCTTTTGGAATGTGTTTGGTTGCCATAATACTGTCAAAAATCATTGTGATGCTTCCTGTTTTGTCAACAATATAAGTTACTCGTCCAGGCAGTAATCCTAGCATTCCAGAGGGAACACCAAATAATTTTCTGATTTTTCTATCCGAATCGGACAAAAGTTGGAATGGCAATCGATACTGTTTAGTGAATTTTTGATGGGAGGTTATGCTATCGCTACTAATTCCTATAACTTCTGCACCTAAATCTTTGAAATCTTCGTATTGATCTCTGAAACTACAGGCTTGAGCGGTACATCCTGGCGTATTATCTTTTGGATAAAAATAAAAAACAACGGGCTTTTTTCCAACATAATCTTGACTTCTAAATTCTTTACCATTGGTATCCAATGCGGTAAAATTTGGGACAGTATCGCCTAATTTCAATGCCATTATTCGCCTTTGTAGGTTACAAAATTACGAGGAGTTTCATACAATATTACTTCTAAATCAAAATCAGTTTCGATTCTTTTTCTAATTTTGTTCCAAATCACAACTGCAATATTTTCAGCAGTAGGATTCAAATTTTCAAATTCTGGCACATCAAGATTCAAGTTTTTATGATCAAAAGGGTGCTCCACTTCTTCTTTAATAATAGCAGATAAAATTTTAACATCCATCACAAAACCTGTTTCGGGGTTTATATTTCCGGTTACACTTACCGTTAATTCATAGTTGTGTCCGTGAAAATTGGGATTATTGCATTTGCCAAAAACCGAATCATTTTTCTCAAAAGACCAGTCTTTTCGATACAAACGGTGAGCAGCATTAAAATGGGCATTTCTAGATATTGTAACTCTCATTTGTTTTATAATTTATGGTCTTCAAGAAAATGATAAAATTCATCAAAGATTATTTTAAACCAAATAGTGTAGTTTTCTGGATGCATTTGAATGTCAAATTTTACCGCTTCAATTCCCATCCATTTCCAACTTTCTACTTCTTCGGTGTTTATAATTGGCGCTTCGTTATAGTAACCAATCATAACATGATCGAGTTCGTGTTCCGTTAATCCATTGTCAAAAGGGGCTTTGTAAATAAAGTGAAAAAGTTCTTTTAATTCGGTTTTAAAACCCATTTCTTCATTCAATCTTCGGGTGCCCGCTTGGATATTGCTTTCTCCTTCGCGTTGATGACTGCAACAAGTGTTGGTCCACAATAAAGGGGAATGGTATTTTTGATGGGCGCGTTGTTGCAACATGATTTCATTTTTATTATTTAAAATAAAAACTGAAAAAGCACGGTGCAAAATGGCTTTTTCATGAGCTTCTAACTTTGACATTAAACCTATTTGTTTGTCCTGCTCGTTTACCAATATTACTTTTTCCTCCATCATAAATATGTTTTGCTTGCCAAAAATACAAAATTACATCTGGTATTTGGGCTAAATTTGAAATTAGTAAAACTTTAACTACTGTTGAAACCGATTTCATTTCTACTATTTTTCTTACTTTAATTTAAAACATGACATTTATCATTTCGTTTTAAGCAAAACCCTATTATTTTTGTTTATCATAATTCAATCTAACCATGCAACAATCATTAATTCAAAAATATAACGTTCCTGGTCCTAGATACACCAGTTATCCTACAGTTCCGTATTGGGATGAGGCTGATTTTACATATCAAAATTGGATGGAAACGCTTCGAAAATCATTTTCTGAAAGCAATGCTAAAGAAGGAATTAGTCTCTACATTCATTTACCTTTTTGTGAAAGTCTTTGCACATTTTGTGGTTGCAACAAACGAATCACAAAAAATCATGAAGTAGAGCATCCCTATATAGATGCTGTGCTTAAAGAATGGACTTTATATTGTGAAATTCTTGATAAAAAACCAAATATCAAAGAAATTCACTTGGGTGGCGGAACACCAACATTTTTTTCAGCAGGAAATTTAGAACGATTAATCAACGGTATTTTTGCTCTTGCTAATAAAGCCAAAGGATATGAGTTCAGTTTTGAAGGACATCCCAACAACACTACAAGAGAACATTTACAAAAGTTATACAATTTAGGCTTCAGAAGAGTCAGTTTTGGAGTACAAGATTATTCGGAAGTAGTTCAAAAAGCAATTCATAGAGAGCAATCGTTTCATAATGTTGCTAAAGTAACTTTTTGGGCTAGAGAAATTGGTTATACCTCAATTGGTCATGATTTAATTTTCGGATTGCCATTTCAGGAAACGAAAGATGTAATTGATACTATAGAAAAAACAAAATCGTTACAACCGGATCGATTAGCGTTTTACAGTTATGCTCATGTGCCATGGATTAAAGGAAATGGTCAACGTGGATTTAAAGATGAAGACATTCCTAAAGATGATATTAAAAGGATGTTATATGAATCTGGAAAACAATCTTTATTCAAAAATGGCTATAAAGAAATAGGTATGGATCATTTCTCCTTAAAAACAGATAGTCTTTACGAATCGTTTGTAAATGGTGAATTGCATCGAAATTTCATGGGATACAGTTCTTCTAAAACTCAATTGATGATTGGTTTGGGTGTTTCTTCTATTAGTGATAGTTGGTATAGTTTTGCTCAAAACGTAAAACGACTTGAAGAATATTATGATCTTTTGGCAGATGAAAAATTACCAATTTTTAGAGGGCATTTATTGACAAGTGAAGATCTTAAAATCAGAAAACACATTTTGAATTTAATGTGTCAATTTGAAACAACATGGAAAACAAAATCGTCTTATTTTGATGAAATTCCAGACATTATGATTCAATTGAAAGAAATGGAAAATGATGGTTTGGTAATTATCAAGAAAAATGGAATTCAAATAACCGAAGAAGGAAAACCTTATGTTCGTAATATTTGCATGGCGTTTGACCTTCGTTTAAAACGAAGAGCTCCAGAAACCG
>CAIRNC010000276.1 GCA_903879875.1 uncultured Bacteroidota bacterium | reverse complement strand
ATTAAATTGTTTCCACATAGAAGCTTGTGTAAATCCAGCTACATACATTGGAAGAGTATAAAGTATAATACCTAAAGTACCAATCCAAAAATGGAAATTAGCTAATTTTGTAGAGAACAAAGGTCCTTTAGTCATTCTTGGTATCAACCAATACATCATACCAAAAGCCATAAATCCATTCCAAGCTAATGCACCAACGTGAACGTGAGCAATAATCCAATCGGTAAAGTGGGCAATAGCATTTACATTTTTAAGTGACAACATTGGTCCTTCAAAAGTTGCCATACCGTAACCAGTAATAGCTACTACGAAGAATTTCAATACTGGTTCTTCACGAACTTTGTCCCAAACACCTCTTAAAGTTAACAATCCGTTAATCATACCTCCCCAAGATGGAGCAATCAACATTACAGAGAAAACAACACCTAAATTCTGTGCCCAAGTAGGCAAAGCAGAATACAATAAATGGTGAGGTCCAGCCCAAATATATAAGAAAATCAAAGACCAAAAGTGAACAATTGATAATCGATAAGAATAAACAGGTCGATTAGCTGCTTTTGGAACAAAATAATACATTAAGCCCAAAAACGGAGTAGTTAAGAAAAAGGCAACAGCGTTGTGACCATACCACCATTGTACTAAAGCATCTTGAACCCCTGCGTAAACAGAATAACTTTTTAAAGCCGTTACAGGTAATTCTAAACTATTGAAAATGTGTAAAACCGCTACAGTTACGAATGTGGCAATGTAAAACCAGATAGCTACATATAAATGACGCTCTCTTCTTTTTAAAATTGTACCAATCATGTTAACCCCAAAAGCCACCCAGATTAAAGCAATGGCAATATCAATTGGCCATTCTAATTCGGCGTACTCTTTAGATGTTGTGATTCCTAAAGGTAAAGTTACAGCGGCAGCTACAATAATTAATTGCCATCCCCAGAAATGTAGATTACTTAAAAAATCACTGAACATTCTGGCTTTCAACAAACGTTGAAGTGAATAATATACCCCTGCAAACATTGAGTTTCCAACGAAAGCAAAGATAACCGCATTAGTATGTAAAGGTCTCAATCTACCAAAACTCAACCACGAAATTCCTTCGGTTATGTTTGGGAAAAGAAACATCAAAGCTAGAATAAGACCTACTAGCATTCCTACAACACCAAAAATAATGGTGGCAAAGAGGAATTTCTTTACAATTTTGTTGTCATAATAAAATTGTTGCATTTCCATAAATAAAAAAGATTAAAAAATTGATTAATTAAAAAAGTAAAATTATTGTTGTTTTTCCTGTTTTTCGACTTTCGGCTTTATGACTTTAGACTGAATTAGCTCATCGTCAAAAAGCATTCGTACTGAGGGAGTATAATCATCGTCGTATTGTCCGGTTTTTACTGCTCTTATAAAAGCAATTAAAAAACCGATGGCGACCATTATGCTAATGGAGATTAATAAATAAATGACACTCATACCTTAAATTTGTGTTAACAAAAGTAATATTAGATTTTTTGTTGAAATATGATATTTATCATACTAATTAGTTTGTGTTTTAGTTTGTGTTAAATTTATGAAAAAAAGTAATATAAAAAGGCTATTGTTTTAAGCTTTTAGAATAATAATTACTCATAACTGTCACAAAACTAACAATAGTAACAGTACTCAATGGCATAATGATAGCAGCAACTAAGGGCAATAAATTTCCAGTAACGGCAAACGACAATCCTACAACATTATACAATAAAGAGAGTGTGAAACTCATTTTTATCGTTGTAATGGATTTTTTAGATAGCTTTAAAAAATAATGGAGCTTCTGAAATTCATTTGCATCTAAAATAGCATCACAAGCAGGCGAAAACACATTTACGTTTTCTGAAATTGAAATCCCTATATTGCTTTGTGCCAAAGCTCCCGCATCATTTAGTCCATCACCAACCATCATTACATTTTTGCCTTCTTCTTGTAATTTTTTAATGAATTCTAATTTTTGTTCGGGCTTTTGATTGAAAATCAATTCGGTTCCTTTTGGCAAAAGGGCTTCTAGTGTTTCTTTTTCACCTTCATTATCGCCAGAAAGCACTTTAATTTGATACGAAGTACTTAAATTTTTAAACAGCTGCTCTAATCCTTCTCGGTATTGATTATTGAAAATAAATTTTCCATAATAGATTTGATTTATTTTTATGTGTACCGAAGTTTGCTGTATCGCATTTTCTTCTATAGTATCTAAAAATGCAGCTGATCCAATTTGAATTGTTTTTACGCCTACATTTATGGTATCTTCAATTGTTGCTTGAATTCCTTTGCCAGCAATTTCTTCAAAAGATAGTATTTTTAATCGCTTGCATTCGGGTAAAAAGTCATACAACATCCTACTCAACGGATGGTTGGAAGCCCGAAGCACATTTTTTATTACGATGAAATCATTATCTGAAAAGGTTTTTCCTTCATAAGAAATATTCGACTTTTTATTAGTAGTAATGGTGCCTGTTTTGTCAAAAACGATAGTATCTACTTTGGCTAATTGTTCAATTACCAATGCGTTTTTTAGATAGAATTTCTTTTTGCCTAAAATACGTAATACATTTCCAAATGTAAAAGGAGCGGTTAATGCTAATGCGCATGGACAAGCTACAATTAACACTGCCGTAAAGACATTAAAGGCAATATTTACATCAATAAAAACCCAATAACCAAATCCTACAAAAGCAATTAATAAAAGAATTGGAGTGAAATATTGACTTATTTTATCGGTGATGGATTTATGTTTTTGTTCCACATTTTTCTGAAAAACATCATTGCTCCACAACTGTGTCAAATAGCTTTGAGAAACGGAATGCAACACTTCCATTTCGATAATTTTGCCTATTTGTTTACCTCCAGCAAAAACTTTATCACCCGATTTTTTGATAATTGGAATAGCTTCTCCAGTAACAAAACTGTAATCAATTTCGGCTTTTTCTGAAATTAAAATGCCATCCACTGGAATTAATTCTTGATTTCGAATTATCAATCGGTCACCTTTTTGAATGTCATAAATCGGAACACTTTCTTCGGATAAATCAGTATTTATTTTGGTAATTGCAATAGGAAAATAGGATTTAAAATCACGTTCAAAACTCAAAAAACTGTAAGTTTTTATTTGAAACATTTTACCTAAAAGCATAAAGAAAATCAAACCAGTTAGGCTGTCAAAAAAGCCCGAACCGTAATCCATAATGATATCAAAAGTACTTCGGATAAAAAAGATGACAATCCCTAAAGCAATCGGAATGTCGATATTTAGCATTTTTGATTTGATGCTTTTATAGGCAGAAACATAATAGCCACTAGCCGAATAGAAGAAACTAGGTAGTGATAAAGCAAATATCAGCCAACGAAAAAAGCCTCGGTATTGATCGAGCCAATATTCTTTTACTTCAAAATATTCGGGAAAGGAAAGCAACATAATGTTACCAAAACAGAAGAATGCAACACCTAATTTATAGGTTAAACTTCGGTCTACATTATTTTTACCCGTTTCATAATTTTCTAAACTAATATAAGGTTCATAGCCAATAGAACTCAGCATATAAACAATTTTTTTTAGCGAAACCAATTCGGGATTGTAACTGATTCGTACCTTCTTTTCTGGAAAATTAACTTGCGAAGCGCTTATTCCCTCTTGAAGGCGCTGTAAATTTTCCAAAATCCAAATACACGAACTACAGTGAATGTGAGGAATACTAAGTGAAACAATTGCTGTTGTCTCTTCGCGGAATTCCAATAATTTAGAAACGATACTTTCATTGTCTAAGAAATCATATTTACCTTTAATATCTTGCGGTGTTGTTCCAGGGGATTTTTCAAAATCATAATAACAAGTTAAATCGTTGACGCTAAAAATTTCGTAAACAGTCTTACAACCGTTGCAACAAAAAATCTTTTCATCAAAAACAATTTCATCTTCTTTTACAATATCTAATCCACAATGGAAACAGTTTTGTGTGTCCATAACGATGCTCATTTTACCTATTGCAAAGTTACTAAGTGAAAAAAATTAAAAAATGATAAATATCATATAAATTTGTACTTTTGTCCTACAAACTTTAATTTTCTGTTTATGAGCAAGTGCGAACAATGTATAGTAAGAGAATTTAGTTCACTAAAAGCATTGAACAAAGAAGAACTATTGAAAATTGCAAACTGTAAGACTTCTTACACCATAAAAAAAGGGGAACCTATCTTTGAAGAAGGAGAAAGCGTTAATGGAATTTATTGCGTAAAAGATGGTGTTTGTAAACTATCGAAATTGAGTGCAAACGGAAAAGATCAAATTGTTAAGTTAATAAAAGCGGGGGAACTATTAGGCCAACGTTCCATGATCAGTGATGAACCAGCTAATTTAAGTGCGGTTGCGCTTGAAGATATGGAAGTTTGTTTTATTCCAAAAAGCGAAGTACTAGGTTTTTTTAATTCCAATAACCAGTTTTCGATGAATTTGATGAGAAACATTTGTGGCGATTTAAAAGAAGCAGACGACCACATGGTTTCGATGGCACAAAAATCGGTCAAAGAGCGTTTAGCAGAAACTTTGATTTATCTTAATGATACTTTTGGAAAAAATGATGATGGCTCCCTTCACATTCAACTTTCCAGAGAAGAATTGGCAGGAATGATTGGAACCGCTACTGAAAGTTGCATTCGTTTATTGTCTGAATTCAACAAAGACGGATTGATTGAATTATTAGGCAAAAAAATTGTCCTAAAAGATATTGGAAAATTGAAACGATTGGCGGATTAGTAAACTTTCAATTTTCACATAGACATTACTTTTTTTGTATTATGAATGAGGAATGTTTTTTTACTACTGAATAAATATTTCGGAATAATTTTCCAGCATTATCTCTTATACTGTTTTAGACGTTGAATCTTCTTTTCATAAAAAGATGTAGATTTTGATGTAATTTTTATACTCAAATAAGAAATTCTTACCAAATGGAAAAGGGATCAATCCTAAAACCTGTGGAGTTAGAAAAATTAAGCATAAATATTAGTTAGTCTAAAAAGGAAGAATTCAATATTTCTAACACCTCTGAATTGGGATCTAAACGCTTTTATTTTGGCATT
>CAIRNC010000275.1 GCA_903879875.1 uncultured Bacteroidota bacterium | reverse complement strand
TTTTAGACCTTCTAAAATAGTAAAGTACGAAGAAAAAATCCGACCATCGTATGATAATAGAATTAAAGAATACAAAGAAGAATGGGACAATCTGACGTCCAAAAAGGAAGGAAAAATTTGAGATGACACAATCAATGTTTTTCGGACACAAAATGACACACTTTTGACACACTCCTGACACGTTTTTAATTTTCTCATAATGAGTTTATTAGCTTAATTGCAATCAATTAATTTCAATAAATTTTATTATGAACAATCAACAATTTTTATCAGCTTTTAAGAATCTCCAATCGGATGTTCAAGGACTCTCTACACAACTACAAAGAGTTCTACTTTATTTAGAAAACTCCAACGCCAGCAAAGCTGAAAATTCACTCTTAATTGAGGAACGAATTTCAGTAAAAGAAACTTGCCAAATCTTATCCTGTTCCGAAGTAACGTTATGGAAACTTAGAAAGGATGGAACGCTGCCCTACAGTCAGCATAAAAGAACCATTCGGTTCAAGAAAATGGACATTCTTAATTATCTAAACCATAAACGATAATTATGAAATCTGTAATCTTAAATGTGCGCATTTCAAAAGATTTGAAAAATGCACTAGAAAATCAATCCCTAGAAAATGAAGTTTCAATTTCCGACACCATTCGTGAAATTGTAGAAAATCATTTTGAAAATGTATATGATGATGAAGACCTTTTTGTCAATCCAAATTTATTGTACAATTCAAATGAGTTTTTATTTCTTGTTTCATGGTTATTTGAAAAAAAGGATTTCGCATACGATGGTAATTCAGAAGCGCAATTGCTAGACATTAAAAAAATCATACTTGAAGCAATAAAAGAAAAGCACTTTCCAAATAATTTGAAATGTGAATTTGAAAAAGTGTTAATCGATATAATACGTTATATAAACACTTATCATGACGAAGGAAATCATTTCTTTTTCTGCAAACCACATCACTCTGGTTCATTCGATTACTCAGTACTAATAAACTACATATCAAACAGAGCATTTGAAAATAGAATCTAATTGTAACACCATTTGTAATACAGTTTGTATTACAAATGGTGTTACAACCTGTATTACATTAAATCATTAAAAAATGAACTTAGTATCAACAATACCCTCAACAACCGCATTGTTCAAAAAAGAATTAGAAGCAGACTTAAAAACTGGTTTTGAAAACATTGACAACAACAATATTATTGATTCAAAATGTTTCAACATTAAACCAATGAATGAATGGATGGAGGATGCAAAAAACCGACCTATACCCAATATGCTTTTCAGTGAATTATGGTATGAAAATGAAATTTGTATTCTGTTTGCTGATACCAATTTAGGAAAATCAATACTGGCATTACAAATATCAAACGCATTGAGTAAAGGAATTGCAATTGAAGGATTTAAAATGGAAGTACACTCCCAAAAAGTATTGTATTTTGATTTTGAACTTTCGGACAAGCAAGCAGAAAATAGATATTCAGAAAATTATTCAAACCATTATAAATTCAGTCCTAATTTACTTCGTGTTGAAATCAATCCTGAAAATGAGATTCCCTTGAAATTTAATGATTTTGATTCCTATTTATGTGTTTCTCTTGAAGCATCAATAGTAGAATATGCAACAAAAATTGTTGTTATAGACAATTTAACCTATCTAAAATCGGATACGGAAAAAGCAAAAGACGCATTGCCATTGATGAAATTATTGAATAGTATTAAGAAAAAATATAATTTATCCATTTTAGTTTTAGCTCATACTCCAAAACGTGATGCTTCTAAAGTATTAACAAAGAATGATTTATCTGGCAGTAAAATGTTGATGAACTTTTGCGACAGTTGTTTTGCAATTGGCGAAAGTGCGCAAGAAACAGGGTTACGATACATTAAACAAATCAAGCAACGAAATACAGAATTAATTTATGACACCCAAAATGTGATTGTTTGCAAAATCGAAAAAGAAAGCAACTTTTTAGAGTTTGTATTTATGGGTTATGAAAACGAATTAGACCATTTGAAACCCAGAAATAATGAGGATCAACTCAATGAAATTTTAAACCTTAAAAAACAAGGTCTTCCCAACACACAAATTGCTTCAACACTAGGCATAAGCGAAGGAACAGTTCGAAACAAAATAAAAAAGTCTGAAAATCTATAATGAATGCTGTAGAACTACTTTATCAAATGGCAATGGCGCTCCCAGAAAACGAGCGTGTATTGCTATGTGATAAGCTAGTACAGCAAAATAAAAGATTTGATTTGGAGGAATTAATATCAGATAAAGCCTCAAAAAAAGCCACCAAAAACGAAAGAATGTTGCGGTTGATTAACACTTGTTTTAGTAAAGTTAAAGACTCGTAACACTCGTAATATTCGTAACGGTTACGAATATTACGAGTGTTACGAATAAAAAAAATAAAATGTTTAAATATATTCTTGATAAATCTAGCAAAAAATTTGTTTGTCCCGCTTGTGGCAAAAAGACATTTGTAAAATATGTTGATAATGAGAATAACGTCTATTTAGATGATGGATCTGGCAGATGTGACAGAGAGAGTAGCTGTAAATACAGTAAATTACCAAATAAAAACAGTGTGATTTCAGAATATACAATCCCAATAATCACAAGACAAGCCTCCACTTTACAATCAGATTTATTAGTCCAATGTGGAAGGAATTTTAAGCAAAATAATTTTATTCAATTCTTGAAACCTTATTTTTCAGAT
>CAIRNC010000274.1 GCA_903879875.1 uncultured Bacteroidota bacterium | reverse complement strand
TAATTGTTTCATTATCTATATGTTAGATATATTTCAAGCTTATTTAATTTAACAAACTTCACAAATTCATCAATAATAAAATGGAATATTTACATAATATTACTCTAATAATTTCAATTCTAACTACTCTTTTACAAATTTTGATAAAAATTCCTTGCCATCAATAGTCGTTTTGACCATATAAATTCCATTTTTAAATACTCCAAATTGAAATGTTGTGGAATTGCCTTTTGGATATATTGAAAGAAGTTCTTGCCCTAATAAATTGCAAATAGCTACTCTTTGAATTTCGCCAATCGTTTCAATGGTTACTTCGTGTGGTCGCTTTTCAGCAAATCAACAATAACCGATATTCACCTTCTTTTTCAATGGGGGCTCGGTGAATGCATGGAAACACCTGTTGTTCGGGATGATCTACAGCCAAGCGCCAAAGATGGCCTACTCCTAAATTGATAGGCGTTGCAGGGGGTAGTGCCTCATAATGCAAATCGAAATAATTGTCTTTTAAAAATTCTTCGAATGCTTCGGTTGGGTCGTCATGCAACGCTTTCAACTGCTCTCGGATTTCAGGAATCAGTATTTTTTGTACTGCCTGTTCATTAGCAATAAGGTCACTTGCCGCTCCGTGGTAGGTACATAAAAAAGTATCCGTTGCAATGGGAGAACGATCTACATGAAAGGAATACACATCAGTAGTAATGAAATCAAAAGCGTCATCGCGTTCGTAACATTTCAGTAAATTTAGCACTGGAGCTGCTCCAAAATCGGTTAATAATTGCAAATCATTTAGGATAATTTCCCTAGCGCGATTGCCCTGTTCGGAGAGTTGGAGTGCCAAGAGGTCTTTAGGTTCTACAACCGTTATGTTTTCTTTTAATTGCAGCTGACTTACTAGCTCTTTGAAATCGCCTTCCAAATTTCGGTACCAACAAAGGGCATTTCTTTCTCCTTTAAAATCGGTTTGTACCAACTCTGAAAAAGTGGTTGCTATTCCAATTTGTTTGTTGTCAGAAAAGGCGGAACTCATGGTAGGAAATTTAAATTTTCATTATTTGGCAAAATTAAGGAATTGAAGAAGGTTGTAGCCATTTTTATAGTGATATAGTTTGGTTTTTATGAAATGGTTTAAATAGCTAGTTGGATGTAATTCTACTTTTGATGTTATTTCACAAGTTCTCGATACTATTTTCTATTTCAAAAACTAGCTCAAAATCATAATTAGCTAGAGGTATAATTAAAATAGAATCTATTGCCGTATTCTTTTGATGATTAAAAAAAAATAATATATTTGTAGTATAGCTACTAAAATCATTACTGATGAACGATAATTCCATAAAAATTGCCATTTTAGATATGTACAAAGGCGAGCCAAACCAAGGCATGCGCTGTATCATCGACATTATTAATCGATTCAATCATATTGTCAGTTTTCAAATATTTGATGTAAGAGGAAAATCAGAATTGCCTGAAATAAAAAAATTCGACATTTATATTTCTACAGGTGGTCCAGGAAATCCATTGGAAGGAGATGGAAACTGGGATTTAAAATACTACGATTTTATCGATCAACTTACGGCTTGGAACAAAGAAAATAACGTCAAAAAACACGTTTTGTTTATTTGTCACTCTTTTCAAATGGCTTGTAAACATTTTGGTTTGGCTGAAATTACTAAACGCCACGACACCTCTTTTGGTGTAATGACGGTACATAAAACCAAAGAAGGTTTGACAGATCCTGTTTTTGAAGGATTAAGTGATCCCTTTTATGCTATTGATTCTCGCGATTATCAAGTGGTGCAACCCCATCTAAGTATGTTTAAGAAAAAAGGCGCTACAATTATTTCATTAGAAAAAATTAGAGATCATGTGCATTATGAACGTGCTATCATGGCTGTTCGATTTTCTGACTATTTTTTGGGCACTCAATTTCATCCCGAAGCCGATCCAATGAGTTTTATTGCTAATTTGAAAACATCAAAAGCCAGAGATAAAATAATTGCGATGAAAGGGAAAACGAAATTCAGAAACATGCTCGAAGATTTGGTTGACGAAGAGAAGATTTATAAAACCAACGAAACATTGATTCCAAATTTTCTAAGAATTGCCATTAATGACTTGTTGAAAACGAAGAAAACACTTTCTAATTAAAAGAGGATTCGTCGCAAAATGTATCATTTCCATTAAGAACCAAAATAAACTTTTTCAAAAATGATTAAAGCCTACCGAAAACTATTTAATGAGCAATTTACAACTCAGAAATACCAAGAATTTCAAGACGATATTGCTTCGGATTTTGATTATATGCCAACGTTCAGAATGGCAGAAACGCCGTTTTTTATCTCCAAAGCATTAAAAGCTCAATTATTAGAAGGTTGCAAAGAGGTAATTGCACTAATTCAAAATCCCGATTTCAAGCAATTGACCGAAAAATCATTAGAATTAAATATTAAAGTACCGAACGAAGATCTCCACACAACTTTTATGGCAATCGATTTTGGCATTTGTGAAGAAGATGGTGCGGTGGTTCCAAAATTGATTGAAGTGCAAGGTTTTCCTTCATTGTTCAATTATCAATATGTTTTGTACAACAAATTCAAAAATCATTATCCTTTTTTGGAAGGGTTGACTCCTTTTATAAACGATATTTCTGGAGCAGAATATTTGGCTATAATTGAAAAAGCAATTTGTAATGAACATCCAAAAGAAAATGTCATTTTATTGGAAATTGAACCCGAAAAACAAAACACCAAAATTGATTTTCTGTATTGCAAACGAGATATTGGCATTCCGATTGTTTGTGTTACCAAACTTATAAAGAAAGGCAAACAACTGTTCTATACTGACG
>CAIRNC010000273.1 GCA_903879875.1 uncultured Bacteroidota bacterium | reverse complement strand
TCATAATAATCACATTGCTATTCAATAAAAAGCAGTATTTGCAAAATTATAATTAATTTACCAAACGATCAACAATAAACCAAAAAATATAAGGCCACTTAATCACATAAATAAACCCTCCATATTTACTATAATACTGTTTTGTTTTTTCGTCTAAATCATTTTTTAAAAACCATAAAATTAATTCAAAAAGTATAGCAACAACAAATCCGATTCCGAGGTAGAGTTTGATGTAATACATTTTTTTTTGATTTTTTATTCTATTAGCATCGTCATTTGATACATCATATCCTCAAAGCCTAAGTGCTTAAAATACTCATAAGAAGTCTTATTCTTTCCAAATACATTAAGCATCAGCTTTTTTACATTTTGTTTTTTGGCTATTTTTTTGGCTTCTTCAATAAATTTCTTGCCTAAACCTTTATTTCTATAGGGTTCCGCAATCATTATATCTCCGATAACACAAAATGGGTCAAAATTATACATCAACATCGAAAAACGTACTATTTCGATAGTTACATAACCCACAACAGCATCTTTGTGAAGGGCAATAATTATTTTTTTGTCATCTGATTTATTATTAATAGTTTCTGAAATGATATGTTTGTAATCTCCGTCGCTATATTCAGTAGCATAGAAAAAATCGGCATCTAAATTTCTGTGAATTTCCATTAATGCATTCCATTGGTCAACAATGGCATCAACATGCCTGCGGCCTGCTTCTCTTATAAATATCATTACGTTTAGGTGTTTAAATAGTTGAACAAATTAAGTGCTTCTTTTATTTTTGGATATAAAGTAAAATCTCGGTGTCTATATTTTGTTAAAACTTCAAGCAAGGATTCACCCGAAGGCAAAAACATCGTTCTGGCTTTTTCAAAAGCACTATGTCTTTTGAGGTTGATGGCTTTTCTGAATGCAATCCCTTCTTCAATATTAGATTGGGATAATGATAAATACAATTGCTCCAATTGGTAATGATACAACAATTTACCATTAGTACTTTCTAAGTAGGAAGCTACTGCACCAGTACTGTTGTTATCTTTAATTGGAGATAAATTATCCTCATCTTCTTTGAAAAATCCATAATAAGTCACCAAATATAACAACTCATAAAATGATTTCTGATTCAGATTTTGCAAGTGAATGTCAAATTCATTTTTGGGCAAAACTTCGTCGGTATTACTGAAGTATATGTGAAACAAAACAGGTTTTTCATTGATACCATAAACCACATAAGCAAATGCAAAATCATCAATTTTAATATCCTGCTCTATTCTGTAATTTTTTATTATTTCCGTGCAAATGTGATTTTGATTATTAACTGCTATTCGCTCTTCAAATAGAATTTTATTTTGCATAAATAATTGATTTAAAAGCAAAGGTAAAATACGGGTTAGTCAAAAAGTGACAAAGTTATTTAAGTTTAAGATTTTTTTATAAATTTGTATTTATTAAAAATTGGATTTATATGAATATTTATGTTGGTGATGGAGCAAAAATTAGGGATAGAATAAGAAATAATCACTGTACTGGAAATGTAGAAGGTTCTGCCTTAAGAAAACATATTGCATCAAATTTGGGTTTTGGAATCACTAAAGAAAAAAGACCAAGCGGAACAACTAGAGTAAGATTAAATATTCCAAATCCAAAGGAGGGAGAAAATAATATATCTAATTATTTACAAACGGGAGAATGGAAATATCTTATTTGTGAAACTGCAGAAATAGCTGAAGACTTTCAATTCTATGTTATTCAAAATCTTTTTCAACAGCCATTATTAAATGTAAATATGGGCAGTTGGAATGCCAGAAATGAAAATATGTACCTAGCAATGCTTCAAGAACTTCAAAATTGCATATCATTGAATTATCAAGAAACTGTAAATATACCTATGCTACCTGGCGTATATCTATTTATTCACAAAAACCAACCTAACGAAATTTAAAGAACGATTTCAATTCAAACGTTCACACTTATCGCCAAACCTTCCCAAGAAATAATCCATTTCATGGTTTTCCCAAACAGTAATTTCAATAATTAAGTTATCGGGTGTGTCTTGGATTGTTTTTTGAGAAGGATGGATTTTTTTGTTTTTCACAATCCCCATAGCCCAATCGGTAAATTTTAATCTAAAGGTTTTGAGTTTGTTTTCTTTCCAATCATACCAAATTCCTAAGCTGTGCTTGAGCAGTTCTTCTAATCGAGTAGCTTTGTACAAAGTATCATAATCAAAAAAAATGTATTTTGGTTCTGTAGCATTTTCATCACTTTCATCAACAGCGGGATGTACATTTTTTTCTACAAACATATCTAATGTAAAAGTTTGCAGTAAGTTGGTTGGTTTATGGGTTGTAACATCAATTGTGCTTGCCAGAAGATAATATCTATTATCATAGTACCGAATCTGTAACGGAGCCACTTGTTTAAATTCTGTATGTGTTTTCTTTTGGTATTGAAATAATATCGCTTGACCTTTTTTGATGTACTCAATGATTTGACCGGCCAACAATAACAATTCGTCTTTGTGATTTAAACTAGGTTGGACATGCACAAAATAAGGGTAGCTTTTAAGATCATTTTCACTATAATCAAACTCATCCATTAAAGCTGATTTAAGCCATTCAACAGCGTTCATGGTTCGTTCTGTATCTAATAGCCCTAATAGCAGTGGGAAGGTTAGTTTTTCTTCCTCTGTAAGTGTAATATTTTCAGGAAAACCATCCAATACAAAATAGTTTTTACCGTTGAACTTTCGAGAGTTAATTTGGTATCCGTTCTCTAACAAACTTTCTTTGGCCCTATCAAAAGTGCGTCTGGAGATTGGTTCAAAACCGTATTCGTTTTTTAAAATATCATTTAAATCTGTCAAAAGCTCTTCAATAGAAAGTTTTTTTTCTCGAAGCAGTTTTACAATAATTTTTTTATACAGTCTTTTTTTACTGAAGTCTTCCATAAAAATTTAATTATTTGAACAAATATAAAAAGAACTTTGTCATTTTTTGTCTTAACACTTTTATTTTTTTGTAGATAAATCAATGTTACTCATTATGATATATAAAAAAAACTCAATTATCACTATTTTTGTTTTATAATTCAAATAAACTTATGTCAAAACCAAAAATACTCTTTTTCACTGGTGCAGGAATATCAGCAGAAAGTGGACTCCAAACTTTCAGAGATTCCAAAGATGGCTTGTGGAATAATTTTAAAATTGAAGATGTATGCACTCCATCAGCTTGGGAAAAGAATCCTTCATTAGTATTGGATTTTTATAACCAAAGGCGAAAACAATGCAAAGAAGCAAAACCTAATTTAGCACATGAATTAATTGCAAAATTAGAAACACATTATGATGTAACTGTGGTAACGCAAAATGTTGACAATCTCCACGAAAGAGCTGGTTCTACCAAAGTGATTCATTTACATGGTGAGTTGATGAAAGTACGTTCTACCGTTGATAGTTCGTTAATTTATTTAAAAGAGGAAGATATTGTTCTTGGCGATTTATGTGAAAAACAAAGCCAATTGCGACCACATATCGTTTGGTTTGGTGAAGGATTAGATAATGATTTGTTAGATAATTCAATTAAAGAAGCTATGACCTGTGCCGTTTGTGTGGTAGTTGGCACTTCATTACAAGTTTATCCAGCCAATTCGCTTCCTGATTATGTGCCATTTGGAAGTCAAATGATAGTTATTGATCCTATGATTAATAAAATGGATTTTGATGAAAAGCGAGACATACAGTTTGTAAATAAAAAAGCGGTTGAAGGAATGCAAATGGTTTATGATTCCTTTATTAGCGTAGGATAAATTAAATCAACTCAACCAATACGCCGCCATCACCGCTGGAATAAAATAGATGACTATGGTTCGGGCGCCATCATAATCTTTTGCCATGCGTTGCCCGATTAATAAGAAGATTAGCGTCAAGCAAGAGAAAATTGCGCCGTATAACCCTACGGTTCTGCCATTGTTTATCAGCAATTGTAAGCATCCAGAAATACATAATATTCCCGAAATCAATTCCAAAACCAAGACATGAAACAAGGCCCAATGCACTACGTTTTTTATAGGTGTTTTGGCAAAATGGCCTTTCAACCATTCTAAATTGTCTTTCCAATAGATAGTTTTTTCATAACCCGATTGGATAAAAGTAACTGCCAAAAAAATCAAAACCAAAATAGAGGCAATATTGTTCATGAGCTTTATTTTTTATGAATTAAACGAGTGAGTTTTATAGACAAATCGGTCAAAATAATTTTTGCGTTTCCATTGCGTTCAATATGATACATAGCGTCAGAAAGTTCTTTAAAAATATCTTGAATATTATTTCCGTTGACAAAAGGCGCAAAATTTTCGAGCTTAAACCCGGCTATTTTGGGTTCAATATAAACCAAACTTGTGGTTTGGTAATTCAACAATAACGTCTGCCGAAACATATCGATGCAATAATGCAAAAATTTCTTCTGTGTTTCTCGACCTAAACCCGCAATAAGTTCGCTCCATTGAATTAAATCCTGAATGGCTGCCGCATTTCCTTTGGCTCTAAAAGCAGCACGAACCCAATCGACAAACCATTTTTCAAAAAAATCGTCTTCACTGTCCGTTTGCAACAATTGCAATGCTTTATTGAAATTTCCTTGTGCTTGATGTGCCATTTTGGTGGCAGTTCGCGGGTCTATTTCTTTTTGCAATACCAATGCATCGGCAATAATTTTTTCGCTTAACCCACTAAAATGCAACACTTGACAACGGGAACGAATGGTCTGAATAATATCTTCTTCGTTTTCAGAAATCAGGATAAAAAGGGTTTTATCGGTAGGCTCTTCTAATAATTTTAATAATTTATTGGAAGCGGCAATGTTTAATTTGTCGGCCATCCAAACAATCATTACTTTATAACCGCCTTCATAGGATTTCAAGGCTAAAGCTTTCAATATTTCCTGAGCATCATCAACCCTGATTTCGCCTTGTTTGTTTTTAACGCCCAACATTTGGTACCAATCAAACAAACTTCCGTAAGGGTTTTCGTTTAAAAATTGTCGCCAATCGGCAATAAAATCAATACTTTTAGGTTTCGATTTTACATCTTCAGTACTCACCGTTGGGTAAATAAAATGCAAATCCGGATGGGAAAAGTGTTCAAATTTCAGATTGCAAGAAGCGTTTCCATTAGTGTTTTCATCCCCTGAATTGTTGCACAAAATGTATTGTGCATAAGCAATTGCCATCGGCAAAGTACCACTTCCTTCAGGACCTACAAACAATTGCGCATGCGGAATACGACCAGAAGTGGCACTCTTGGTTAAATGATTTTTTATATAATCTTGACCTAAAATTTGTGAAAAAAGCATATAGCAAAGATATTTAAAAGTTATAAAGATACTAGACTATACTGTTGTAAAATTTAAAATGAACATTTGCTAAACGGAATACCACTGTTTTTTTTGCCACTGATTCACAGATTATAAAATTAAAACAGTAAAAAAATCCGTGAAATCTGTGAAATCTGTGACTCGTTTTTTCTTTTTGGTATTAAAAAAAGGCAGTCATACAATTTGGTAAGACCATCCGCTAAACGGAATACCTCTGATATTTTGCCACTGATTCCACAGATTCTCACGGATTGTGAAATTAAAACAGTAAAAAGAATCTGAGAAATCTTTTAAATCTGTGGCGCGTTTTTTCTTTTTGGATTAAGCATAAGATTGTCCTAATATTGAATTTGGGAATCCGTAATCAATCATTGAATCGGTCAATTACAACGTTTTCGTTAACGAATCGGGTTAGTTTTAGCGCTTTTCTTATTTTTAAGTTCCAAAAAATTCCTATATTTGTGAATCTAATAATTTTTTAAATACAACTACAACAATGAAAACTATCAACGATTTCAATTTCCAAAATAAAAAAGCCTTAATCCGTGTTGACTTTAATGTGCCTTTAGACGAAAATTTTGAGGTAACCGATGCTACGCGAATTGAAGCGGCAAAACCAACAATCGATAAAATTCTTGCCGATGGAGGAAGTGTGATTTTGATGTCGCATTTAGGAAGACCAAAAGGAGTTGATGCCCAATTTTCATTAGAACACATTGTGAAAAAAGCCTCAGAAATACTAGGTGTTACGGTAAAATTTGCGGCTGATTGTATTGGAGAAGTGGCTAAAACGGCTTCAGAAAAATTAAAACCTGGAGAAGTTTTATTGTTAGAAAATTTACGTTTTTACAAAGAAGAAGAAGCGGGAGATGTTGCTTTTGCAAAACAATTGGCAGCTTTAGGCGACATTTATGTAAATGATGCTTTCGGAACAGCACATCGTGCACACGCTTCAACAACGATAATTGCTCAATTTTTTCCAAACGACAAATGTTTTGGATTGCTTTTAGCCAAAGAAATTGAAAGCTTAAATAAAGTTTTAAAAGATTCCAAAAAACCTGTAACAGCAGTACTTGGTGGAAGTAAAGTGTCGTCAAAAATCACTGTAATTGAAAACATTTTAGACAAAGTAGATCACATGATTATCGGTGGAGGTATGACTTTTACGTTCATTAAAGCTTTGGGTGGAAAAATAGGTGATTCTATTTGTGAAGACGATAAAATGGAATTGGCTTTGGAAATTTTACGCTTAGCAAAACAAAAAAACGTGCATATTCATATTCCAGTCGATGTAGTTGCGGCCAATGCTTTCTCTAAAGACGCCGACACTCAAATTGTTGATGTTCGAGAAATTCCTGATGGATGGCAAGGGCTTGACGCAGGACCAAAATCGTTGGTAAATTTTAAAGAAGTTATTTTAGCATCAAAAACCATTCTTTGGAATGGACCATTGGGTGTTTTTGAAATGGAAAAATTTGCACATGGAACTATTGAATTGGGGAATTATATTGCGGAAGCTACTGCTAATGGTTCGTTTTCTCTTGTTGGTGGAGGCGATTCGGTTGCCGCTGTAAAACAATTCGGTTTTGAAGAAAAAATGAGCTATGTTTCAACCGGTGGTGGTGCCATGCTTGAAATGTTAGAAGGAAAAAGCTTGCCTGGAATTGAAGCTATTTTAAACTAAAAAATCACAATTAACAATAATTAGGACAATTTTATGTTATAAGATTGTGACAATTCGTTATATAATTATTATGTTTGCAAATATAATGATTTGAAATATAGTCTTTTGCGAAAATATTTCATTACAAATTGAATTTTACATTAAAAACAAACACGAAATAAAGTTTTCTTTTGGTATGTTTTTTGCCATCTCGAAAACAAATAAACGTAAATATGAACATAAAACACATCACTTTATCCGTTCTTTTTCTGTTTGCAGGAAAGACATTTGCTCAAGATACGATTGCGTCATCTAGCACTTTCTTAAAACCTCAAATAAAAATATCTTACTTAGATTCTATCAAAGCTACTTTTAAAAAAGATGATATTGCGTCATGCGTTGATAGTCTATGGATGAAAGAATTGACCAATCTTGATTTGTACGATAATCTTTCCGCAGATATAAAAAACATAAATATAGACGAAAAAGTAGATTATGAATTACCAACAGAGCTTTTGAAAAAAAGGCTCAAAGAAATGGATGCTAAATCGCCATTTAACATAGAATACAATCAAGGTCTCGAAAATATCATCAAATCATTCTTGAAAAACAGAAAAAAATCATTCGAAAGATTGATGGCTATTTCTGAATACTACTTTCCTTTATTTGAAGAGGCTTTGGCCAAACAAAATGTACCACTAGAAATAAAATACTTAGCCGTTGTAGAGTCCGCTTTGAACCCAAAAGCGGTGTCAAGAGTTGGTGCTACAGGACTTTGGCAATTTATGTATCAAACTGGAAAACAATACGGATTGAACGTGGATTCGTATGTGGATGACAGAAGCGACCCTTTAAAAGCGAGTGAAGCTGCTGCTCAATACATGAGCAATATGTACAAAATTTTTGGTGATTGGGAACTGGTTTTAGCTTCTTACAATTCAGGTGCCGGAAATGTTGCTAAAGCCATTAGACGCTCTGGCGGACAACAAAATTTTTGGAATATCAGAAAACATTTACCACAAGAAACTCAAGGCTATGTACCTGCTTTCTTAGCAACAATGTATATCTACGAATACCACACTGCGCATGGAATTGTACCTAACAGAGCCATTATCAAACACTTTGCGACGGACACTATTATGATTAAACAACAAATGTCGTTCAAACAAATTTCTGATTTGTTGGATGTTCCTGTAGCACAATTGCAACTGTTGAATCCTTCGTACAAAATGAATGTGGTTCCATTTTATAAAAATCAAAATCATTTTCTAAGATTACCGTCCGCAAAAGTTTCTGTTTTTGTTTCTAATGAAGACAAAATTTATGCTTATGTACAACATCAAGAAGATTTAAGAGAAAAACCTTTTACCTCTCGCACTCGATTGGCTATTGCAAAAGATTCTACTATGGTTTCGTCGGAGCGCATCGTTTATTCCAAATCAAACAAAACCAAGTTTTACAAAGTGAAACGTGGCGATAGTTTGGGAGAAATTTCAGATAAATTTGGTGTTGCCGTTTCCGATATTAAAAAATGGAATAAACTTAAAAACAATAATGCTCCATTAGGTAGAAAGCTGAAAATCATTACTACTGAAAAAGAAAGCATTGCTGTTGTTGAAAAGAAAGCAAGCAAATCGAATGTTGTAAATACTGAGATGAAAACGGCGGTAGCTGCATCGGAAGACATTAAAAACAGTAAAGATGCTAAGGCAGAAGTCACCTCAACACCTGAATTTTACACGGTTCAAAAAGGAGATAATTTGAGTTCTATTGCTAAAAAATACAACGTTTGTATAGCTGATTTAAAAGAATGGAACAATATCGAAGACAACAATGTCATGTTGGACACTAAATTAAAGATTCTTAAAGAAACGGCTTCAGTAGCCAAACTTAAAGAAGAAGTGGACTTGTCAAACAGCACATATTATGTGGTGAAAAAAGGAGATAATCTTGGAAATATTGCTAAAAAAGAAAAAGTAACTATAGCAGATATCATGCTATGGAACAAATTGGATGATAAAAACGTGCAAATTGGCGATAAACTTTTGATTTTAAAACCGGAAAACAAACCGAGCAACAATCAAATTGCAGCTAGAGACAAAAAAGACAGCACTACCAAAAACAGTCATTATTTGGTTAGAAAAGGAGATTCGTTATTTACAATTGCCAAAAAATATCCAGGTGTAACCGTTTCCGATATTAAAAAATGGAATGGGATTAGCGGAAATGATTTAAGACCGGGCATGAAATTAAAAATTAACGGGTAATCTTCTGCCACAAAGCGTGATGCTTATTAATTTAATCTTCCATGAAAAAAGCTTGTTTTTTAGTTTTTTGTATTGCGCTACTTTGCTGTTCTTGCACCCACAAAAGCCAAAAACCCTCTGAAATTGAGTCTTTAGGTAGGATAAATTCCCTAACCATCATCATTAATGACCAATTATGGAATGGGGAAATTGGAGATAGCCTTAGAAAAAAATTTGCTGCTCCAGTTGATGGCTTACCGCAAGAAGAACCCCTTTTTACAATAAATCAATACCCCATAAAAGGATTAGATGGTTCTAAAACCAATAATCGAAATATCATAATTGTTAAATTAGAAGAAAAAAACAATTTTGAAATTATACCGGATGAATTTGCAACACCACAAAATGCAGTTCATATTTCAGGGACAACCGTTGCCGAGATATTAGCGCATATTGAGACCAACTCAGAGGCTTTAATTAAAATGCTAAAAAAAACAGAGATTGAAGCCAATCAAAAAAATATTGATAAATCGCTACTGAACGATAAAAAAATCAGAAAGAAATTTAAAATTGCCTTACACCTCCCCTCTACTTATAAATATGTGTTGAACAAACCTAATTTTCTTTGGTTAAAAAAAGAAATTCTGAGTGGCAATAACAGCATTCTGATATACAAAGTGCCTTTTAAAATGATTCTTAAAAACAATAATCTTACTAATAATATTGTAAAGATGAGAGATTCGATAGGCGCGCTTTATATTCATAGTAAAGCAAAAAAATCAAGAATGATAACAGAAACGTCGTATGCGCCCTATTTTTTTATTCGATGTTGGATAACAAAAGAGCTTATCAAACAAAAGGGACTTGGGATTTAAAAGGAGATTTTATGTCTGGCTCTTTTATAAATTATGCTATTTTGGACCGAAAAAAGAAAACATTTTTAGTAATTGAAGGTTTTTGCTATGCCCCTTCTACCGACAAACGTGATTTAATGTTTGAATTGGAATCCATAATTAAATCCGTGAAATTTTTAAAATAACTTCATTTATCAAAACCTATGTCGCTCCAATTTCAGATAAAAACATTTAATGAACTTTCGGTTAATGAACTGTATTCCATCCTTCAGTTGCGCTCAGAAGTATTTGTAGTGGAACAAAATTGTGTTTATCAAGACATTGATGGCAAAGACAAAAAAGCAATGCACGTTGTCGGTACTTTTGAAGGAGAAATTGTAGCCTATGCTCGAATTTTTAAAAAAGGTGATTATTTTGACAATGCTTCCATTGGCAGAGTTGTAGTTTCGGAGGATTGTAGAACTCGAAAATGGGGTTACAACTTAATGGAAACGGCGATTCAAGCAATTGAAACCCATTTTAATGAAACTAAAATTACCATTTCTGCACAATTGTATTTGCAAAAATTCTACGAAAGTTTAGGGTTTACAAAAGTGAGCGAAATGTACTTAGAAGACGATATTCCACATATTGAAATGCTAAAATAATATCGGTGCGTGTTGCTAAAAAATAGGCGTTTAATTAGCTATAATAGACTGTTATTTTCTATTTTTGTGACGAAAACAACTCACTACAAAAATGAATACAATTACTACAACTCACTTTAATTTTCCCAATCAAAAATCAGTTTATCACGGCAAAGTTCGCGAAGTATATAACATTGACGATGCGCTTTTGGTAATGGTTGCCACGGATAGACTCTCTGCTTTTGACGTAGTTTTACCAAAAGGAATTCCGTATAAAGGACAAATTCTGAATCAGATTGCCACTAAATTTATGGAACTCACACAAGATATCGTTCCAAATTGGCTCATAGCTACACCCGATCCAAATGTTGCAATAGGTCATTTGTGCGAACCTTTCAAAGTCGAAATGGTGATTCGAGGCTACCTTTCAGGACATGCTGCTCGTGAATATGCTGCTGGCAAAAGAACGCTTTGTGGCGTAACAATGCCTGAAGGTTTAAAAGAAAATGACCCATTTCCAACGCCTATAATTACACCGTCAACAAAAGCAGCGAATGGCGAACACGACGAAGACATTTCCCGTGAGGACATACTCAAAAACCAAATTGTTGCTGAAAACGATTATTTGATTTTAGAAGAATACACTCGTGCATTGTTTCAAAGAGGCACTGAAATTGCGGCCAAAAAAGGATTGATTTTGGTAGATACCAAGTATGAATTTGGCAAAACAAAAGACGGTAAAATTGTTTTAATTGATGAAATTCACACTCCTGATTCTTCTCGATATTTCTATTCCGATGGCTATCAAGAACGACAAAACAGAGGTGAAGAACAAAAACAATTGTCTAAAGAATTTGTAAGAAGATGGTTGATTGAAAATGGTTTTCAAGGCAAAGATGGACAGCAAATTCCAGTTATGACTGAAGAATATGTAGCTACCGTTTCTGACCGATATATCGAATTATATGAAAATATTTTGGGTGAAAAGTTTGTAAAAGCACCAATAAATGATATTCACAGCCGAATTGAAACTGCCATTTTAAACTATTTAGAAAATCACTAAAATTTAAATCATTTTTCTAGCTTTTTCTAAATCTGCTGGAGTGTCAATTCCTACACTTACCAAATTAGTTTCGACCATTTTGATGCGTTTTCCAAATTCTAAATAGCGAAGTTGTTCTAGTTTTTCTGACGCTTCCAATGATTTCATGGGTAAATTATAAAAATCCAGCAAGGCTTGTTTTCTAAAAGCATAAATGCCGATGTGTTGAAAATAGCGAACGCCAACATTTGCTTCTCTTGGATATGGAATTACAGAACGCGAAAAATAAAGCGCCATTTGATTTTGATCTACGACTACTTTCACAACATTTGGGTTGTTGATTTCTGTTTCGTCTGAAATTTCACGCATCAACGAAGCCAAATCGATTTGCTTGCTATCGTCATTTTTAAATACCGATAACACTTGTTCCAAGGGTTCTTTTTGTGTAAAAGGTTCATCGCCTTGCACATTAACAATAATATCAACATCAATATTGGCAATCGCTTCGGCAATTCTGTCACTGCCTGATTCGTGCTCTTTAATGCTCATGATGGCTTTGCCCCCATTAGAAATAATTTCATTAAAAATAATTTCAGAATCCGTAACTACAAAAACATCATCAAATAAATTCGTGTTTATTGTAGCTTGATAGGTTCTCAAAATGACAGATATTCCGCCTAAATCTTGCATTAATTTAGCAGGAAAACGTGTTGAAGCATATCGGGCTGGAATTACAGCTATTATTTTCATATATGTGAAATTTATTGCCTACAAAAATAGGGAAATCGAATCAATCTTCTATAAAATGTAACATTATAAGCCATTATACTATTTTCAAAACGAAATTTGAACCCTATATGGCACAGAAATCCAAAATAAAACCCAAAACACTTGACAACGCCTATCTCACAATCGTATATTTGCTGGCGTTTAAAATTTTAGCCAAAAAACAATCTTTTAAACACATAAACTTCTAAATATAAAAGATGAAATTATCCCATTTTCAATTCAATTTACCCAAAGAACTTCTTGCCGAATATCCAGCTGAAAACAGAGACGAAGCTCGTTTAATGGTTATCGATCGTAGTAAACAAACCATTGAACACAAATTATTTAAAGATGTAATTGATTATTTTGATGATGGCGATGTTTTAATTTTAAACAATACTAAAGTTTTTCCAGCTCGTTTGTATGGAAACAAAGAAAAAACAGGAGCAAGAATTGAAGTTTTCTTATTGAGAGAACTAAATTCAGAACAACGACTTTGGGACGTTCTTGTTGATCCAGCACGAAAAATCAGAATCGGAAATAAATTATATTTTGGTGACGATGACTCTCTAGTTGCCGAAGTTATTGATAATACCACTTCTCGCGGACGTACTTTGCGTTTTCTTTACGATGGTACTTATGAAGAATTTAGAAATAAATTAACCGAATTAGGAGAAACACCAATTCCAAAATACATCAGTAGAGACGTTACTCCAGAAGATGCCGATCGTTACCAAACCATTTATGCCAAAGAAGAAGGTGCTGTAGCCGCGCCAACCGCTGGTTTACACTTTTCAAAACAATTGTTGAAAAGACTAGAAATCAAAGGTGTGAATTTTGCCGAAGTAACGCTTCACGTTGGTTTAGGTACTTTTAATCCAGTAGAAGTAGAAGATTTATCCAAACACAAAATGGATTCCGAAGAATTAAAAATAAATCAAGAAGCTTGCGATATCGTGAATGCTGCTAAAGAAAAAAAGAAAAACATTTGTGCCGTGGGAACCACTTCTATGCGTGCCATTGAAAGTTCGGTTTCTTCTGGTAGAACATTGAATACTTATGACGGTTGGACAAATAAATTTATTTTTCCACCTCACGATTTCAGTATTGCTACTTGCATGATTACCAATTTTCATACCCCAAAATCAACATTAATGATGATGGTTTCTGCTTTTTGCGGACATGATTTAATGAAAAGAGCTTACGAAGAAGCCATCAAAGAAGGATACAAATTCTATTCTTATGGTGACGCCATGTTAATTCTATAATTGAAATTTCATACTACTTAAAATCCCGTTAGTAATAGCGGGATTTTTTTTGTTGTGGGTTGTGGATTTTTACCACAGAGGCACAGAGTCCACAAAGTTTTTTGAATACGTACTCTTTGTGCCCTTCGTGCCTTTGTGGTGAAAAGGGTTTTAATTTGTTATATTTGTGGAATAACGGCTGACGATTGTAAGGCTTGCAATAGAGTTATTGACAAATATGAACCAAAATTTTATATGAAAACTACAATTAGATTGCTATTTATGATTTTTTTGATACTGTTT
>CAIRNC010000272.1 GCA_903879875.1 uncultured Bacteroidota bacterium | reverse complement strand
GCGACAAAGATTTTAACCAAATTGGATCTGATATAATTGACGATGGCCATTTCGGCTTTTTGCAATATAACGATGCAAGTGTAGTCGCATTTAATCAAGGTGTTGGAGTTGTTCAAACCAATAATTTGCCAATAAATTCATTAGGAATTTATGATAATCCTATTTTTGGAAAAACCAAAGCTAATTTTGTAACACAATTGCAAATGGCTACAACAAATCCAACTTTTGATGTAACTTTATTTGAAAACGGTACTTTAAAATTAGATAGCGTTGTGTTAAAAGTGCCTTATTTTAGTCATATTAAAACAGCAGGTGTTCCAAATATTTACGAACTCGATTCTATTTCGGGCAACGCACCTATTAACCTCAAAGTATATGAAAATGGTTATTATTTGTCTGATTTAGAAGCGCCAACTTTTCAAGATTATCAAAAATATTACAACAATCAAGACGGTCTTTTTGATAATGCCAAAGGAAGTATAATGCTGAATACTGGAGTTGCTTCCGAAAGTTCTGCTTTTGTTTTTAGCGCTAAAGAATATAAAACTTACAAGCGAGATAATCTTTTGGCCATGGCTAAAAACGATGATAATGTTGAATCTAGAACTTCTCCTAGAATGGCTTTGCAATTAGATAAAACTTTTTTTGAAAATAAAATATTTAACGCGCCAGCTGGAAAATTATCAAACAATACTAATTTTAAAGATTATTTCAGAGGCTTGTATTTTCAAGTGGCTGATGCGAGTAATGGAAGTATGATGAAAATGGATTTTTATAAAGGTAACGTAACCCTTTATTGGAAAGAATATTCTGGATTAAAAGTTGACCCAGATAATCAAAATGGGCCGAAAATTCCAATTCGTTTTGAAGACCCAAATGACACTAATACTTTTGGAAAAATAAAATACGTAATAAAATCATTTGTTTTAAATATGTCGGGTAACACGGTTAATTTGCTAAATCAAACCAATAACCCAAATTATTCTGCTAAACTTTCCTCTGCTAATCCAACCACTGGCGATTCTCATTTGTATGTCAAAGGAGGAGCAGAAGGTTCTGTAGCTTTAATAGATTTGTTTGGAAAAGATTTACACGGTGATGATGGACTTACAGGAAGTCCGAATGGAATTGCTGATGAATTAGATGAAATTAGAAACAAAAAATGGCTTATCAATGACGCCATTTTGACTTTTAACATTGACAAAACAGCTATGGGAACAACGCCTGAACCGCAAAGGGTTTATTTGTATGATGCACGAAACCATCGCCCTGTATATGATTATGCTACAGATGGTACAACAAATGCAAATACAAAATTCAATAAAAGTATTCATGGTGGTTTTATTGAAAGAGAACAAATTTCAGGAGGACGAGGCTCAAAATATAAAGTTAGAATTACAAATTACATCAGAAACTTAGTAAATAACAAAGATTCAACCAATGTTCGTTTGGGATTAGTGGTTACAGAATCTATTGGAATAACTGCAAACTCCAGATTAAAACAAACGATTAATGTTCCTTTTCCAATTCCAAATGCAACAAACAAAGCTTTGGATAGATTTCCAGCATCAGCTGTAATGTACCAGTTGGGAACTATTTTATATGGAAACAACGTCCCGTTTAGTGACCCGAATTATGACAAAAGATTAAAACTAGAAATATATTATACCAAACCTAATTAAATTTAAAAGCTTATGTGTGGAATTGTTGGATATATCGGATTTAGAGAAGCCTATCCTATTGTAATAAAAGGTCTTAAACGACTAGAATATAGAGGTTATGATAGTGCAGGAGTTATGATTTATGATAATCAAGAATTAAAAGTTTCTAAAACTAAAGGAAAAGTTTCTGACCTTGAAGAAAAGTCAAAAGAAATTAATACTAATGGTACTATAGGAATGGGCCATACACGTTGGGCAACTCATGGTGTTCCAAACGATATAAATTCCCATCCCCATTTATCAAATTCGGGTAATATTGCTATTATTCATAATGGTATTATCGAGAATTATGAGCCATTAAAGAAAGAATTGATTAAAAGAGGCTATACTTTTAAATCAGATACTGATACAGAAGTGTTGGTTAATCTAATTGAAGAAGTTCAGAAAAAAGAAAATCTAAAATTAGGACAAGCCGTTCAAGTTGCCTTAAATCAAGTTGTAGGAGCTTATGCTATTTGTGTTTTTGATAAAAAGAAACCAAACGAAATTGTTGTAGCTCGACTTGGAAGTCCATTGGCAATTGGAGTTGGAGAAAATGAATTTTTTATCGCTTCTGACGCCTCTCCTTTTATTGAATATACATCAAATGCTATATACCTTGAAGATGAAGAAATGGCTATCGTTCGTTTACACAAGCCTTTAAAAATCAGAAAAATAAAAGACGATTCATTAGTAGATCCTTATATACAAGAACTACAAATGAATCTAGAGCAAATTGAAAAAGGGGGTTACGACCACTTCATGCTTAAAGAAATTTACGAGCAGCCACACGCTATTAAAGACACTTATAGAGGAAGACTTATAACAAATCAGGGAGTGATTCACATGGCAGGTGTAGAAGACAATCTTGAAAAATTTCTAAATGCACAACGTATATTAATTGTTGCTTGTGGAACTTCTTGGCACGCAGGATTAGTAGCTGAATATATTTTTGAGGAATTTACTAGAATTCCAGTTGAGGTAGAATATGCTTCAGAATTCAGATACAGAAACCCTATTATTAACAAAGGAGATGTTGTAATTCCAATTTCACAATCTGGAGAAACAGCAGATACTTTAGCAGCAATAAAATTGGCGAAAGAAAAAGGAGCCTTTGTATTTGGAATTTGTAATGTAGTTGGTTCGTCTATATCAAGAGAAACTCATGCAGGAGCTTATACACATGCCGGACCAGAGATTGGTGTAGCCTCCACAAAAGCCTTTACAACTCAAATTACAGTTTTGACTTTGATAGCTTTACGTTTGGCTAAAGCAAAAGGAACTTTATCAAATTCCGATTTTCATCGTTATTTACAAGAATTAGAATTAATTCCTGAAAAAGTAGAAGAAGCTTTACAAACAAATGATAAAGCCAAAGAAATTGCTGCTGTTTTTAAAGATGCACCCAATTGTTTGTATTTAGGAAGAGGATATAATTTCCCGGTAGCCTTAGAAGGAGCTTTAAAATTAAAAGAAATTTCATACATTCATGCTGAAGGTTATCCAGCTGCAGAAATGAAACATGGTCCGATTGCTCTTATTGATGAGTATATGCCAGTGGTAGTTATTGCTCCGAAACAAGGTCATTATGATAAAGTGGTGAGTAATATTCAAGAAATAAAATCAAGAAGTGGAAAAATCATAGCAATTGTAACTAAAGGAGATACACAAGTGCGAGATTTAGCTGATTACGTAATTGAAATTCCAGACACTTCTGATGCATTATCACCAATGTTAACAACAATTCCGTTGCAATTGTTGTCATATCATATTGCTGTAATGCGTGGTTGTAATGTAGATCAACCTAGAAATTTAGCAAAATCGGTTACAGTAGAATAGCCTAAACATTCAAATTTTAAAAAAAGCGAGAAATAATTTCTCGCTTTTTTTATGGGTTAACGAAATTAAATTCATTTTCATTTTTTAAGATTAATTTAATGATTTGAAAAAATATCAACTAAGCATCAAAGTATTTTTACTAATATTATTAAAACGTTAATAAAATCTTAATAAAAAGTAAAATATCAAATAAACAACGAAGGTTGTTAAAAATTGATAAAAATTAATTTATTTCTTACTTTAATTAGTAATATCAAAATTATTATTACATTAGCCTCATTAACTAACAAAATTCAAACTAATGAAAGTGTATTTATTTATTTTGTCATTGTTTTTTTGCAGCATATCTTTTGCTCAAAATTCAATTTCTGGATCTGTTAACGATGCTAATAATATGCCCATTTCTGGGGCTAATGTTACAGTAGTTGGCGAATCAAAAGGAACTGTTACAGATTCCGATGGGAAATTCATTCTTAATTCAAACAAGAAATTTCCATTTTCGATTGAGATTTCAAATGTCGGATTTGCATCTCAAAAAATTACAATTACAAGCAATAATCAAAAGGTGAATGTAAAACTTTTGGAAGAGCAAACTAATCTGGAAGAGATTGTGGTTTCTGCGTCGAGAACTGCTGAGAAAGTAAAAGAATCTCCTGTTACTGTTGAAAGAATGACCATTAGAGATATTAAAAAAACGGCTTCTCCTAGTTTTTATGACGGTTTGGAAAACCTAAAAGAGGTGCAAATGAACACAAGTTCAATGTCTTTTAAATCAATTAATACTCGTGGTTTTGCTACTGTTTCAAACACACGTTTTATGCAATTGGTAGACGGTATGGACAACTCTTCGCCGCTGTTAAACTTTGTATTAGGAAACTTAATTGGAATTTCTGAAATTGATGTTCAAAGCGTAGAGTTACTTCCAGGAGCATCTTCTGCATTGTACGGTGCAAATGCTTTTAACGGTATATTGTTTATGACAAGTAAAAGTCCATTTACTAGTCCTGGAGTTACTTCCTATGTAAAGTATGGTCAAACCAGTCAAAATGCGGCTGGGGTAAATAATTTTTATGATTACGGAATTAGAGTAGCAGGCGTTTTTAGTAAACACTTTGCAGCAAAAGCCAACTTCAGTTTTATGAAGGGAACCGATTGGTATGCAACTAATTACAATGACTTAAGCGTAAGTGGTAGAGACAGAAGTCACTATGGATATAATGGATTAAATGTATACGGAGACGAAGCTGCAACTGTGATTACTGCGGCAACTTTACCAATAGACAAAGTTTCGAGAACTGGTTATAATGAAACCGACTTAACGGACAGTAAAGTTAGTAATTCAAAAGTTGATTTCTCATTACATTTTAAACCGTTTGCTAATGATTTTGAAATTATTTGGCAGTCTAAATTTGGCTTTGGGAATACCGTTTATCAAGGAGCAAATCGATATTATCTAAATAACTTCTTCATGGAGCAACACAAATTGGAAATCAAAGGAAAAAACTTTTTTGTTAGAGGTTATACCACTACTGAGGACGGTGGAAATTCTTATGATATGACTTTTACTGCTTTAAATATCAATAGAACATGGAAATCAGATAAAAACTGGTTTACGGATTATGGAAAAGCCTATGCTTTGTCTACATTAATTTTAGGACAAACTCCAGAGCAAGCTCATTCTGGCGCTAGAAATTTTGCAGATTACAATATTTCTCCTGCTGGTTTAGGATTAACTCCAAATATAGATCCATTGAATCCAAATGCTCCAAATGGCGTGAGACATGAAGCTGGTTCTCCAGAATTTAACAAAGCATTTAAAGATGTAATTTCAAATCCTGATGTGCTGTCAGGTTCTAAATTAGTTGATAATTCAAGAATTTGGCATTCCGATGCCAATTACAACTTTAAAGATGTTGTAAAATTTGCCGAAATGCAAGTTGGTGGGTCTTATAGAATCTATGATTTAAATTCGCATGGAAGAATTTATACCGATGCAAATAGTCCAATCAAATATAATGAATATGGTATTTATACTCAGTTACAGAAAAAATTAATGGATGACCGTTTGAAATTAACAGGCTCTATTCGCTATGATAAAGCCAAAAATTTTGACGGCAATTATTCCCCAAGAGTTTCAGCAGTATATAGTGCTGGAGAAAATAAACAACATACCTTTAGAGGTTCGTTCCAAACAGGTTTCCGCAACCCATCTACTCAAGACCAATATATTGGATTTAATGTTGGTAGTGCTGTATTAATTGGTTCTGCTCCTGATAATTTAGAGCGTTATGTGGAAACTAGAACTATTTCAGATGCAGGTCAGGTATTTGTAGGAGGTGCACTTACTGCTCCAGTAACAGGAACTATGGCGTATGGAAATTCTTACACAGCATCTTCTGCAACAGAATTTGGAGCATTAGTGCAGTCAAACCCAGTAGCAGCTGCAGGTTTATTAGTAAAATCGAAAGCTCCTTTAGTAAAACCAGAAACGGTAAAAGCTATCGAACTTGGATATAGAGCTACAATAAGTGGATTTTCACTAGACATAAATGGATATTACAACATTTATAATAATTTCATTGGAAATCTAAATGTAGTTGCTCCATTATATGGAACAGCACAAGATGCTCCAAGTTTATTAGCAGCAAATACAGATCCTGGAAAACAATCTGTATTGGCAATCATTAATGGTGACACTAGAGTTTTTCAGTTGTATACAAACACTGACATTGAAATTAAGTCTATGGGATTTGGACTTGGGCTTACTAAAAAAGTGATAGGAAATTTTGAATTAGGAGCTAATTACAACTATTCTAATTTTGATTTTGACCAAGGCAAAGACCCAAGTTTTGAAGCAAGTTTTAACACACCTAAACACCGAGTAAAAGCGTCTATAGGAAATGATAAATTATTTAAAAATTTCGGATTTAACTTAAGTGGGAGATGGAATAGTGCCTATCTTTGGGAATCAACAATGGCTGACGGAATGATTGCAGAGGCTACAGTTCTTGATGCTCAAATTAATTATAATTTACCAAAATTAAAATCAACATTCAAACTAGGTGCAGCTAACTTAGGCGGAAAAGAATACTATCAAGTATTAGGAGCGGGTTCAATAGGTCGTCAAATTTTTGCTTCTTGGACTATTAATCCGTAATATAATCAATCAATAACACATAAATTTAAAAAATTATGATAAAAAATTTCAAATGGCTATTATTGGTTGCAATTACCATAACAGCGTGTAGTAAAAGTGAAGATACTGTTGTTTCCAATTCTTCTGACGGATTACCTTTAACTTCAGGATCTGCTGATTTCTCAAAATACGTTTCATTAGGAAATTCACTATGTGCAGGTTATAGCGATGGTGGATTGTTTATAGAAGGACAAAAAGGATCATATCCAGCAATTCTTGCTAATCAATTTGCATTAGTTGGTGGCGGAGAATTTAAAATTCCTTTTATGGCGGATAATTTAGGAGGTTTCACAGTTGGAGGAAATATATTTGCTGGAAATAGAATGGTTTTTAATGGTTCAGCTCCTGTAGCTATTCCCGGAACCCCTACTACAGAAATAGGGGTGCATTTAACAGGCCCTTTTAATAATATGGGTGTTCCTGGAGCTAAAAGTTTTCATTTGTTAGCACCTGGTTATGGTTCTTTGGCTGGGCTAATGAACGGAACGGCTAATCCTTTTTTCGTGCGATTTGCCTCAAGTCCAACAGCTTCTGTTTTAGCAGATGCTATGGCTCAAAATCCAACTTTCTTTTCTCTTTGGATAGGAAATAATGATGTTTTGGGTTATGCAACAACTGGAGGAGACGGATCTAATCCAATTACTCCTGCAACTGGTGCTGCTGGCGTTGGTTTTGACGGAACTTACGATGCAATTGTAAATGGATTGACTTCTCAAGGTGCTAAAGGAGTTGTTGCTAATATACCAAATGTTACATCAATCCCATTCTTCACAACAGTTCCTTACAACCCTTTAACATCAAGTGTTTTAGGCAACGGAAGTACGGCGGTTGGTGATGCAACTATTGATGCCTTGAACTCTCAATTATACGGTCCATTAAAACAAGCTTTAACAGCTATTGCGAATGGAGTACCAGGAATTACTGCAATTCCGGGAGTAGATACCAGAATTAATTTGTTGTCAAAAACAGCTGCAAATCCTTTATTAATTAAAGATGAATCTTTATTAGATATATCGGCTCAACTAACAGCGGTTTTAACTCCTTCTTTAGGTGCTCAACAAGCTGGATTTATGGGTTTAGTTTTTGGTAAAGCCAGACAAGCATCAAACTCAGATTTGGTTTTATTAACGACTAAAGGCGCTATAGGTGCAGCACCAACTGCTTCTGACTCTGGTATCGGAATGGCACCTCCATCTCCTTTAAATAAATTTGGAATTACTTTCCCAATGCAAGACAAACACATTTTGATTCCTACTGAAAAAGAGGAATTAAGTACTGCAGTTACAGCATATAATTTAAAAATTAAATCTGTTGCCGATGCAAAAGGTTTAGCTTTTGTTGATGCGAACGCATTGATGTACAGAATTGCAAATGGTGGAATTTCCGGAAATGGATATAATGTAACCTCTGCTTTTGTTTCTGGAGGTGGTTTTTCTCTTGATGGAGTTCATCCAACCCCTAGAGGTTATGCTTTAATTGCGAATGAATTTATTAAAGCTATTAATACAACTTATGGTTCAAATTTAAAAGGTGTTAGTCTTGCGGATTATAGAATTTTATTTCCAAGTACATTATAAAATAAATAAAATTTAATTTGTAAAAAACCATTCGTATCACACGAATGGTTTTTTATTTTCAATGAATTGCATGGTAAAATAACCTTTCACGAACAATACTTCAAAAAAATGCCAATTTTTGCGAAAAAATTATTGATTTATTATTTTAAAAAAATTATCTTTGCACTCTGAAAAACAGGTCAGCTCGATATAATCCAGCTTCTTTTATTTCATAAACCTAAATAGCTATATAATAAACACATAAGCAATGTCAAAAGTAATCGGAAAAGTTGCCCAAATCATCGGACCAGTTGTCGATGTAGTATTCAACGGTAAAGATGTTGAACTTCCAAAAATTTATGATTCATTAGAAATTACAAAAAAAGACGGAACGCTATTGGTTCTTGAGGTACAATCTCATATTGGAGAAAATACTGTTCGTACCGTTTCTATGGACTCCACAGACGGATTAAGTAGAGGTTATGAAGTTGTAGGTACTGGAAATCCAATTAAAATGCCAATTGGCGCAGATGTTTACGGACGTTTGTTCAATGTAATTGGTGATGCTATTGACGGTTTAGGTAATTTACCAAAAACTGGCGAAAACGGAATGTCTATTCACCGTCAAGCCCCAAAATTTGAAGATTTATCAACTTCATCAGAAGTTTTATTTACAGGTATTAAAGTTATCGATTTGATTGAACCTTATGCAAAAGGTGGTAAAATTGGATTGTTCGGTGGTGCTGGTGTTGGTAAAACAGTTTTGATTCAAGAGTTGATTAACAATATTGCAAAAGGTCACGGTGGACTTTCAGTATTCGCAGGAGTAGGTGAAAGAACACGTGAAGGAAATGATTTATATTATGAAATGCAGGATTCAAGTATTATTTCTTTGGAACCTATAGCTGTTCGATTTCTCGATTCTTTAATAATGAATGAAACACCAGGTGCTCGAATGAGG
>CAIRNC010000271.1 GCA_903879875.1 uncultured Bacteroidota bacterium | reverse complement strand
CCATTTGCTAAATTAGAAAGTGCTATATTTTGAATTTCGGATGTAATGTTTTTTGTTTCACTAACAATTTTTCCTTGCAAATCGTTGATTTTTATACTTTCAGGAATAGCATTTAAAGTTGACAAATCTAATGTCAAATTAGATGAAGCTGGATTTGGATAAACAGAAAAACCAGCGGTAGTTTTAAAGTTTTCAGTTGCCAATGGGGCAACCAAATTTAAAGCATCAACATATAAATAACTTCCTGCTTCTGGCGTTGCCCCACTTGCTGATAAGTATATCAAACAACTATCTGGTGTTTCCGGACTCGTATAGGTAATAGGAAAATTAAAATTCCCCCAAACCATTACCATTCCTGGCAATGTTTGATTTATAGTTCCAACTGTTTCTCGAAGTTGTGTAGTAGGATTCCATCGAGTCAAAAATACTTTGATAACAGCTGCATCGTTTCCATTAGCCATATATTGCCATTTTCCACTCAAAGAAGTTGGTCTTGTGTTTATTGCAAAACCATTATCATAAGCCATTGTAACAGGGTCTAGAGTCCCACTAACAGCTACAGCTGGAACTACACCCATACCCGTAACGGCTTTTGATATTAATTTCAAATAAGCAGCATCAACACTACCCGGTGTGCCTTTTGTACAAGTGTATATACTCGAAGATGCCGTTTTAGCATTCATATTTCCCCAACTTTCAGGCACATTATAACCATTTGGATTTGTCCATATTTCAAATCCACCATTTGGAATAACTTGTGCTTTTGTGTGGCTAAACGCAACTAATAAAATAATTGTTAATAATTTTCTTTTCATTTTAATTGTTCTTTATAAATTCTTGTAAAACAGAACTTAAATTCATCGAAGTGCTGTTTTGGGTTTTGATAAATAATTTTAAATAGTAAATTATGATTCCGAAATAGTAAATAAACAATTTCTAAAAATCATTAAGACATAAATTGTCAAAAGCAAAATTACTTTAATTTTGACACACTTATGGCTAGCAATTTATAAATTATCCTATTACAGGTGGAAGCCAAATCGAATAGAAACCAGAAGAAAGTTTGGTGTCAAAATCATAAAACTTTGATTTTTCTTTTGCGAAATCAAAGTTTTTATTCCATTCTATTTCGAGTGAAGAAATTATGCTTAAGTTGATAGTCAAAGAAGTTGTACATTTAGAATGACCACATTTTCCACCACAACCATTTTCTTTTTCTTTAGAGGGCTTTTTGCAACAACAATCTTTCTTTTCGGGTATAGAAGTCGTTTCTGTTTTGCAACATGATTTTTTATCGTTAGACCCACAAGCATAACTCCCAGTTGGTATCAGTAAGCAACCAAATGTAAGAATTATAATAAATAGGCGTAACCGTTTTTCCATGAGGCAAATATATTTATTTATTTTTATTAATGAATTTATTATCATTAATTTGTGCGATAAATACAACTTTTAGAATAATTTATTGCTTACTTAAACTGCTAAAAGAATAATTCATTATTTTGTTTTTTTATACCAATAATCAAAACGCAGAAACCACTTTTATAAATAATATTCCACAATGGAAAACATTTTCACCGACGAATACTTTATGAAAAAAGCCTTGCAAGAAGCGGAATGTGCTTTTGAACTAGGCGAAATACCGGTTGGAGCTGTTATTGTAGTTGACAATAAAATAATTGCTCGAAGTCATAACTTAACCGAGATGCTCCATGATGTTACAGCCCATGCGGAGATGCAAACCATAACTGCAGCCGCCAATTTTCTAGGGGGGAAATACTTAAAAGATTGTACACTTTATGTGACGTTAGAGCCCTGCCAAATGTGTGCAGGAGCATTGTATTGGAGTCAGATTTCAAAAATTGTTTTTGGAGCTTCTGATGAAAATCGAGGTTTCATAAAAATGGGAACCCAATTACATCCTAAAACTACTGTAATTTCGGGTGTTTTAGCTTATGAAGCCGCTGATTTGATGCAACGATTTTTTGCTCAAAAAAGAAAATAATTCAACGTATTTACCAAAAAAATAAAGAGAAATTTTTGGCGAAATTTTTCAGTAATTTATTTTAAAAAATTATATACTTTTACTACAATATTATGCAATATTTATTGTTATTGCAATATGTATATATTGTCAAATTTTTTTAAATTCGCATCATTCGTAACTCAAAAACTCTTAATAAAATGAAAACAAAAGGATTAATTTGCGTGTTTTTTGTATTTTTTGTATTTCAAGCGTGTAACAAAAAATCGGCTGCCGATTTTAATTCCGATTTTTCATTATTTAAAGAATATGTCGATAGTTTTACAAGTGGCATTGTACCAGCAAAATCCGAGATTCGTGTTGTGTTGGCTTTTGACAAAAAGGAATGGAAAACCAATCAGGTTTTAGATTCCGACTTGTTTGATATTTCACCAAGTATTGATGGGAAAGTAATAGCACTTTCTAGCAATACACTTGCATTTGTGCCCGACAAAAAATTAAAATCGGATACCGAATATCAAATTACGTTGAAATTATCGAAATTGATAAATACGCCCAAAAAGTTGGATGAATTTTGCTTCACTATAAAAACCATCAAACAAGATTTTATCGTTACAACCCAAGATATTCAGTCGTACAACAAGGATTATCAATATTTGAATGGTGTTTTAAAAACGGCTGACAATATTGATTTTGAAACTGCCAGTAAATTGATAACTGCCAATCAAAAAGGCAAAAAGCTAACCATAAAATTTGACAAATCGTTGAGCACTGCCACCGAATTCAAATTTGTAATCGACAGTATTCAGCGTTTTAAAGAAGATAGTTTTATCGAAATTTTATACAATGGAAAAGATTTTGACATGGATCAAAACGGCAAAATCAATTTTCCTATTGCTGGAAGGGACAATTTTAAAATAATAAACGTTGATGTTCCTGAAGGGAATAACCAATGTCTAAACATCAATTTTTCGGATGTTTTGCAAAGAGGACAAGATTTCAAAGGTTTGGCAGCTGTTGAAACGGCCAAAAACATAAAATATGCCACGCAAGGCAATGTGCTAAAAGTATTTTTTGACGAACCGTTGAAAGGTAATTTGTTATTGGAAGTCTTTCAAGGAATTGAAAGTGAAGATGGCTTCAAATTGAAACAAAATTATGCAGCAAAAGTATCATTTGAACAAATAAAACCGAATGTTAGGTTTCTAAAAAACGGTACAATTTTGCCAAGTTCCAACAATTTAAAAATCAATTTTGAAGCTGTAAATTTGAGTAATGTTGATATAAAAGTATTCAAGATTTACAAAAACAACATTCTACAATTTCTTCAAGAAAACCAACTTAATGGCACACAAAGCCTTAAAAAAGTAGCGCAACCTATTGCAAAAACAAAGTTGAATTTACTAGAAAACAAACTACTAAATCCAAACAAATGGAACACCTACGCATTGGATTTATCCAAACTAATTACGCCAGAACCAGGTGCCATTTACCGTGTAGAGATTTCATTCAAAAAAGCCTATTCCTTGTACAAATGCGACACTAGCACAACTGAAAGCGATGAAAATGATGACCAAAATTCAGAAGAAGACGTTGATGAAAACGATGTGAATTATAGTGATAATTACTATGACGACTACTATGACGATGATTACGAATGGCGGGAAAAACAAGATCCTTGTACCAATTCGTATTACTACAATACTAAAATTGGCACCAATGTTTTAGCCACCGATTTAGGTGTTATCGCCAAAAGAGGCGAAAACAAATCCTATTTTATAGCGGTAAATAACATCGTTACTACCGAACCAGTAACTGGTGCTAAAGTAGAATTATACAATTTTCAACAACAAAAATTAGCAACAGCAAACACCAATAACTTTGGAACAGTTTCTTTTCAGTTGCATAAATTTGCTTTTTTTGCTATCGTGACATTCGGAAAACAAGCTACTTACGTAAAATTAGACGATGGCAATTCACTTTCGGTAAGTAATTTTGATGTTGCTGGCGAGACTTTACAAAAAGGATTAAAAGGCTACATTTATGGAGAACGAGGCGTTTGGCGTCCGGGCGATAAATTGTATTTGTCTTTTATTTTAAATGATGTAGCAAATAAATTACCCAAATCACATCCAATAAAATTGAGATTGTCTGATCCAAATGGAAAAGTAACGTATGAAACGTTGCAAAAATCAAACGATTGGAACCATTATTCGTTTGTTGTGCCTACGAGAGCCGATGCACCTACAGGAAGTTGGGAAGCAATGGTAAGCGTTGGTGGTGCACGATTTTATAAAAATATAAAAATCGAAACCATCAAACCCAACCGATTAAAAATCAAAAATAATTTTAAAAATAGCGTACTTTCTTCTTCCTATCCAAATACAGATAACCTAGAAGTTACTTGGCTTCACGGAGCTATTGCCAAAGGTTTAAAAGTAGAAATGCAAGCTAAATTTTCGCAACAAGCAACAGCGTTCAAAGGTTTTGAAAAATATGTTTTTGATGATGAAGTGCGTCAATTCAATACGGAGGAAATCAATATATTTTCAGGAAAAGTAGACATTAATGGGAAAGCTTCAGTCAACATTCAACCTAAATTACAAGGTCAAGCACCTGGAATGTTGAAAGCAGCCTTCATTACAAAAGTATTTGAAGAAGGCGGCGATTTTAGTACCGATGTGATGGCAACAACCTATTCGCCATACAAAACTTATATTGGTTTAAAAACGCCTGCACTCAACAAGTACAACATGCTTGAAACTCGAGCTATGAACACCTTTGATGTGGTTTCGGTTGATGAAAATGGAAGACCAAAACCTGTCAAAAATCTAGAAGTCAAAATCTTCAAAATCGAATGGCGTTGGTGGTGGGATGCTTCCAATGATAATTTATCCAATTTTAATGCGTCAAATGCTACGATGGCGTACAAAAATTTCATCGTAAGTACCGACGGAAACGGCAAAGGACATTTTCAATTTGATGTAAAAGACCAAGAATGGGGACGCTATTTAGTTCGCGTATTAGACCCAACCGATGGACATGCTACTTCCACAACAGTAAATATTGATTGGCCAATTTGGTCAGGAAAAACGAGAACTGCTGATGCTTCAACCGCTAATATGTTGGTTTTTTCAACCGATAAAAAAAATTATGCAGTTGGCGAAAAAGCGAAAATATCTTTTCCATCAAGTATGGGTGGAAGAGCCTTAATCTCAATTGAAAATGGATCAAGAGTAGTGCAAACACTTTGGACAACCACTCAAAAAGGAGAAACCAAAGTAGAAGTTCCAATAACAGCCGCAATGGCACCAAATGTTTATTTCAACATTACACTTTTGCAACCTCATGCTTCGACCAAAAACGATTCTCCTATTAGAATGTATGGGATAATTCCTATTGAAGTTTTAGACAAAAACACCATTTTGGAACCAAAATTAACGATGCCCGAAGTTTTGAAACCAGAACAAACTTTTCAGGTAAAAGTGAGTGAGAAATCAGGAAAAGCAATGACCTACACATTGGCAGTTGTCGATGAAGGTTTGTTGGATTTAACCCGTTTTAAAACACCTAATGCTTGGGACAGTTTTTATGTTCGAGAAGCTTTAGGAGTAAAAACTTGGGATATTTACGATGATGTTATTGGTGCTTATGGTGGTAAAGTCAATCAGGTTTTCAGTATTGGAGGCGATCAAGATTTAGGCGGTGGAAAAGCTAAAAAAGCAAACCGTTTCAAACCAGTCGTAGTGTATTTAGGCCCTTTTAAATTAGAAAAAGGGCAAACCAAATTACATCAAATAAAATTACCAAAATACATTGGTTCTGTAAAAACAATGCTGGTTGCTGGTGATGCTACGACAAGTGCTTATGGATGTGCCGAAAAAATTACTCCCGTTCGTAGTCCTTTGATGGTATTGGCTTCATTGCCAAGAAAAATATCGCCTTCAGAAAAAGTAACCATTCCTGTTACTGTTTTTGCGATGGAGAAAAACATTAAAAATGTCAACATTCAAATCAAAACGAGCAACGGTTTAAAAGTAATTGGAAGCACTTCTCAAAACATACTATTTCCGCAACCGGATGAAAAAATGGTCTATTTTAATCTCGAAGTTGGAAATGCAACAGGCATTGCAAAAGTGCAAATTAGCGCCACTTCTGGTGGTGCAAAATCGACTTATGATGTTGAAATTGACATGACAAATCCAAACCCTATAACTAGCACATTTACGGATGTACTTTTAGCTCCCAACAGTTCCAAAACGATTTCTTGGACAACTTTTGGAGTTTTAGGCAGTAACAAAGCAAAATTGGAAGTTTCGTCAATGCCAACCATTGATTTTAATAGAAGATTGCAATATCTAATCGAATATCCTCATGGTTGTGTGGAGCAAACTACTTCTGCCGTTTTCCCTCAACTTTATCTCAACGATGTTGCTGATTTAGATGCAATCCAGAAACAAAATATCCAACAAAATGTAACGGTTGGTATTTCAAAATTAGGTGGCTTTCAACTAGCAAACGGCGGATTTTCTTATTGGCAAGGCAATCCAACAGCTGATGATTGGGGAAGTTCTTATGCTGGACATTTTTTAATTGAAGCCGAGAAAAAAGGTTATGTTTTGCCTATAAATTTCAAACAAAAATGGATTAGCTACCAACAAAAAGAGGCCAAACAATGGCGATTTGTTTCGCAATATGGAAACGATTTGGCACAAGCCTATCGTCTTTATACCTTGGCGTTGGGGGGTGCACCAGATTTAGCCTCCATGAACCGATTAAGAGAAACTTCCGGAATTGCCAATGAAACCAAATTGCGTTTAGCTGCGGCCTATACTTTGGCAGGACAAAAAGCTGCCGGAATGACCTTGTTGGCAAAAAGTAAAATGGAAGAAGAAAATTCTGATTATTACAACTATTTTTATTACGGTTCCAGTAGCAGAAATCGTGCAATGGCATTGGAAACTTTAGTATTGTTGGATCAAAAACCCAAAGCTTTTGCAATGGCAAATAAACTGGCAAAACAACTATGCAGTTCCGAATGGATGAGTACGCAAACCACAGCTTATTGCCTGTATGCGATGTCTAAATTTGCACAATCCATCGGTTCAAAAGGAGTCGATGTTCAAGTGAGTAATAACGGAAAAACACAACAGATTCAAACCAATAAATCCATTGCTAATCGAAATTTAGAAGTAAAAATGGGTACAAACAGTATTGTTATCAAAAACAATAAAAACAACACAATTTATGTGCGTGTATTGAATTCGGGCATTCTCCCTATTGGGAAAGAGCAAGTAATTCAGAGTAATTTGATGGCTTCAATTGTTTTTAAAAACAGAAAAGGGGGTGTTATCAATGTGTCTAAAATCAATCAAGGCACAGAATTTATTGCCGAAGTAACCGTGAAAAATCTTAAAAATGAATATGTTGATAACGTAGCATTAACCCAAATTCTTCCTTCGGGATTTGAGATTGTCAATACCCGATTTACCGATTTTGGCGAT
>CAIRNC010000270.1 GCA_903879875.1 uncultured Bacteroidota bacterium | reverse complement strand
CTGCAGCTCCAAGAATACCCATAATTCCTCCAAAACTATGATCAACTCCTGAGTCATCTACAAAAACGGAAGGTTCAGGAATATATGGAATATGATTCGTAGGATTTATAAAATGCCAACCAAATCCAATAATCAAAACTACGATTGCCACTTTTATAACTACAATAATTCCGTTTACAAAAGCAGACTCTTGAGTCCCTTTAATTAACAATAAACTAATTATTGCAACAATAAAAAATGCTGGAATATTAATTATTCCATGTTCGCCTAAATCAGAAATTTGAAAAGGAGAATGAGAAAAAGCATAAGGAATAGGGCTGGTATGGAGTACATTGACCAGTAAATTATTAAGGTATTCACTCCAAGCAATCCCAACGGTTGCTGCTCCAACGGCATATTCAAGAATTAAATCCCATCCAATAATCCATGCTAATAATTCGCCCATTGTGGCATAAGTATAAGTATAAGCACTTCCTGAAATTGGAATAGATGAGGATAATTCAGCATAACAAAGTCCAGCTAGAGCACAACCAATAGCGGCTACAATAAATCCGATGGTTACTGATGGACCTGCATTTTGAGCAGCAGCTGTAGCGGTTCTTACAAATAGTCCAGCGCCAATGATAGCACCAATTCCTAAAGCAACAAGTGACCAAGCCGTTAAAGTTCTTTTCAAGCCTTTTTCAGATTCTGAAGCTTCGTTTAATAATTGTGAAAGAGGTTTTCTTTTCCAAATAGACATAGTTTTCTATTTTAAAGGGTTAGTTAAAATTCAAATATATCATTTTTTTAATAAAAACAGAAAAAATTATTGTTTTTGGCAAATATTAAAACCAAAAACCAACGGCAAACCAAGTAAATCCTTTGTTTAATTCTGGTGACCAAGTGTATTTTACTTCAACAGGGCCGATTATGGTTTCCAATCCATAACCTACAGCATAGCCTGAATATTTAGGTGCTGAAATCCAATCGGTAGTTCGGAATATTTTATCACCAATATTAGCGTAGTTTAAAGCGAAATTGATGTGATTCTTTTTTATGATTTCATAATCTATTGTTGCAGTTGTTTTTATAAAACTATTTGCTGAAACACTCAGAAAATCATATCCGAAAAAGGGTTTGATATTGTTGATCGGACTAAATCCGTAACCCCCAAACACAAAATCAAAAAAAGGAACGGTTTCTTTTCCTACAGTAAAACCAGATTCTGTTTGGGATTTAAATGTAATTTTTTTAAAAAAGGTTTTGGCAAAACCAAAATCAGCTTTTGTAATTGAAAAGGGAGAGAATTTTTGAGAATAATCAGTTGAAAACAAATAATATTTAAAATCGGTTGAAAAATAGATTCCTTTTTTCGGAAAATATTTATTGTCAAATGAGTCTAATTTCATGTATCCAAAAGCGTTTCCGTAATGGCTATTGTCGGTAACAGGATCTTCAATATCAGCAGTTTGTGCTGTGCTGTGTAGCGTTTCCGATTTTATTTTCAAGTACTCCCATTCTGTACCTAGTCCTAGTAGAAATTTTTGTGCAAAAATGGTTTGAACATACATTTGATTGCTGAATTGAGAGTAGTCAATATAGGTAAATTGGTATAATAAATCCCCATTCCCTATATTTCTATTGAAACTGGAGTGACTTGATTTGATGCCAAAACTCCAGTAAAATCCATTGTCTATATAATAATCAAAATTGTATCTAAAACTGTCGCCAAGCATAATATCTATAGAAGCAACATCATTTTTGAAAAAAGCTTTTTTATGTGTAATGTTTGCTAAAAGCGCACTTTTAAACAAGCCATCATAATGCAGGCCAAATTTCAAAAAAGTTTTAGATGTGTTTTCTGTTAAATTTAGTAATAAGTCATCTTCGTTTGTATTGGCGTTTTGAGTCAATCTATAACGAATGGCACTAAAATTTTGCGTAGCATTCATAGTGTTAATTCCATCTTTTAGTTCTTGAAAACTTATTTTTTCATTTTGTTGAAACCCTAGTTTACCCATTACGTAAGAACGGGTATAATTTTTTTGTTTATTTATTAAAATATTTTTTATTGAAATGCTATCACTAATTTTTTTATTTTTTTGAATTTCTCCAGTATTTGATTGTTCTGCCAATGCTTT
>CAIRNC010000269.1 GCA_903879875.1 uncultured Bacteroidota bacterium | reverse complement strand
CTAAAACAAATGTGGATGAAATTTTAAAAGTATTTTTTACCGTTCACGATCCAACAACGCTGAACCGACAAGGTGCGGATGTAGGAACGCAATACCGCTCGGTTATCTTTTATGAAAATGAAAAACAAAAGAAAGAGGCATTAGATTTGATTCAGAAGCTCAACACCGAAAAAGTGTATGCAAATCCAATTGTAACTCAAGTACAACCTTTTACGGTTTTTTATAAAGCGGAAGATTATCATCAAAATTATTATCAAAACAATAAAGAGCAACCGTATTGTAAAATGGTTATTCAGCTGAAAATCGAGAAGTTTGAAAAGATTTTTAAAGAGAGACTAAAAAAGAAATAAAATAGGATTTTAATGAACCGCTTGTGAAAATAAGCGGTTTTTTATAGTAAAGCTTCTGCAATTTTTAATGCACATTTTTCACCATCAATCGCGGCAGAAATTATACCTCCGGCATAACCGGCACCTTCGCCACAAGGATATAAACCTTTAATTTGCACATGTTCTAAGGTTTCATTATCACGAGGAATCCTTACTGGTGATGATGTTCTGCTTTCTGGAGCATGTAAGATGGCTTCATTGGTCATATAGCCTCGCATCGATTTTCCGAATTCTGTGAAACCTTCACGCATAATTTGGGTTAAAAAACCAGGAAAAACTTGACCCATTTCAACAGCAGTTGTACCAGGCACATAGGATGTTTTTGGAATATCCAAAGATATTTTATTTTGTGTAAAATCAACCATTCGCTGGGCAGGAACTTTTTGAGTTTGTCCTGCCAAATGCCAAGCTTTTTGTTCAATAGCTTTTTGAAATTCCATTCCAGCAAGCGCGCCAAATTTGGCATAAGGTTTAAAATCTTCTAATTTTAATTCAACTACAATCCCTGAGTTTGCAGTCCCTTGATCGCGTTTTGATGGCGACCATCCGTTGGTTACCACTTCTCCGGGGCTAGTAGCACAAGGTGCAATTACACCACCTGGGCACATGCAAAAAGAATACATGCCTCTTCCATTAATTTGTTTTACAATCGAATAAGGGGCAGGAGGCAGAAAATCACCTCTAAAATCACAACTGTATTGTATGCTGTCAATTAAATCTTGAGGATGTTCGGCACGAACGCCTAAAGCAAAAGGCTTAGCTTCAATAAAAATCTTCTTTCGGTCTAATAATTCAAAAATATCACGAGCCGAATGACCCGTAGCAAGTATAACTTTATTGGCTGAAATTACATCGCCATTTTGAGTAGTAATGCCTTGTATTTCATTATTTTTAATTATAAAATCAGTTACGCGAGTTTCAAATAATACTTGTCCACCACATTCAATAATTTTTTCACGAATATCTTGAATAATTTGAGGTAATTTATTCGTTCCAATATGAGGATGTGCTTCAACTAGAATTTCATTTGAAGCGCCAAATGCTACCAATAATTTTAAAATTCGGTCCACATCGCCTCTTTTTTTAGAACGCGTATATAATTTACCGTCAGAATAGGTTCCCGCACCGCCTTCGCCAAAACAATAATTGGAATCTTTGTTTACAATATGATCCACATTTATGGCTTTTAAATCTCTACGGCGACCCCGAACGTCTTTTCCACGTTCTAAAACAATGGGTTTTAATCCCAACTCAATTAATTGTAAAGCTGCAAAAAGTCCTGCGGGACCAGCACCAACAATGATAACTTCTTGAGCATGGCTTACGTTTTTATATTCGGGAAGTGTGTTTTTTTCAATTGTAAAATCTTCGCCTTTAAAGTAAACGACCACTTTTAGGTTTATTTTTATTGCTTTTTGTCGAGCATCAATAGAGCGTTTCAGAACGACAACTTGTTGAATTTCTGAAACCGAAAGTTTACAGTGTTTTGCAACAAATTCTTTAAGCAAATTGTCATTAGCTGCTATTTCAGGGGATGCTTGAAAAAGAAGTTCTTTAGCCATTTTAAATCAATTACTATATTGTAAACCGCAAAAATAGTGATTTGAAGTGGTTTGTAGGTTCATGAAATTAGATTTGTTTTAACTGTTCGATTTCGGATTGTATATTTAAATAATTAAATTCATTAGTCTCCTTTTTCAGAATATTATAATCTGTAAGCTTAGCTTTTACAGTAATAAAGATACTTAAAAGGAATTATTTTTTAACTAAAATGAAATATTCATTATTTTGAACCTAAATATTCATTTATTTCACAATTTTATGCTGTCCAATCTAAATTTAGCATTCAGTTTCAATTATTATCTTTAATTTAGCATAAATTATCACATCAACTTTCCTATGAATATTAAAATAACAGGAATCGGAAGTTACATTCCTGAAATAAAAGTTGCCAATACCGATTTTGACCAACATGTTTTTCTAAATGAAGATGGAACTCCCTTTGGACACGCAACAGAAATTGTTATTGGGAAATTTAAAAATATTACCGGAATTGAAGAGCGACGTTATGTAAATGAAGATTTAGTTACCTCTAATATCGCATTTTTTGCTGCTGAAAAAGCCATTCAAAATGCAAATATTGACCGTGAAACTTTAGACTATATCATTGTAGCACATAATTTTGGAGATGTGAAATTCGGTACAAATCAGTCCAATATGTTGCCAAGTTTAGCTTCTAAAGTAAAGCATAAACTACAAATAAAAAATCCAAATTGTGTTGCATTTGATATGCTTTTTGGTTGTCCTGGATGGATTCAAGGGGTACTACAAGCGAATGCTTTTATTAAATCAGGAATGGCAAAACGTTGTTTGGTTATTGGAGCAGAAACACTTTCTAGAGTAGTTGACGCTCACGATAGAGACAGTATGATTTATGCCGATGGTGCTGGAGCGTCTGTTCTTGAAGCATCGGATGATGAAACAGGTTTAATAGCTTTTGAAAATGCTACTTATTCGTTAGATGAATCGGAATATTTATTTTATGGCCCTTCATATAATAAAAATCTAAATCAGGATATCAATTATATCAAAATGCACGGCAGAAAAATTTATGAATTTGCTTTAAATAATGTGCCATTAGCGATGAAAAGTTGTTTGGATAAAAGTGGTATTGCTATTGATAATGTAAAAAAAGTGCTTATTCATCAAGCCAATGAAAAAATGGACGAGGCTATTGTACAACGTTTTTATAAATTATACGATAAAACCATGCCTAAAGGGATTATGCCAATGAGTATTGCACATTTAGGCAACAGTAGTGTGGCTACAATTCCTACACTTTTTGATTTACTTACGAGCGGAAAAATTGAAAACCAAGATCTTCATAAAGGCGATATAGTTATTTTTGCTTCGGTAGGAGCAGGGATGAATATTAATGCTTTTGTTTACCGCTATTAAGAGATAAAGATTTGAATTTCAATGCTTTTTTTGAGATTCGAAAAATACTACTTAAATTAATATTTAGCCCTCTTTTTAAATTAGGGATATTTTTTAAACTCACTTTAATATTCATCAAAACTTCAAATGACACAAGAAGTTGATAATGAATTCATTCCCATGCTTTTTTTAAAATTACAAATTGTGCTTTTTTTTTGACAAAAGGGTTGCATTTCGATTATATTATTTTTTACATTTGCCATGATGAATAAAAGTAACTATATCGCTCCCATTTTTTTTATCAATAGCCCAAAAGACAGCTATAACAATACGCCTTTTTTTGGTTACAATGCCACTTTAAATTTTAGTGTTTTTCATCATTTCACCAATTTCAACGAAAAATTACTTATTGTATTTGCCAATATTCGGGTTTGAAAATTAGATTTTAATTTTATTACTTTTTAATCTAAAACCATGAAAAACAATGAATACAAAATATTTCGATTTAATTAATCAAACCTATTATTTTCCTCAAGAAGAGTTCACACTTAACAAAGATAATTTAGAATTTCATCATATTGATTTGATGAAATTAGTGGAGCAATACGGGACACCTTTAAAATTCACCTATTTACCTCAGATTTCAAATAATATAGGTAAAGCTAAAAGTTGGTTTCGTAAATCGATGGAAAAAAATAAGTATGAGGGCAAATATTATTATTGCTATTGTACTAAAAGTTCTCATTTTGAATACATAATGAACGAAGCTTTTAAAAACAATATTCACATAGAAACTTCATCAGCTTTTGATATTAATATTGTTGAAAATCTATTGGAAAACGGTAAAATTAACAAAAGTACTTTTGTTATTTGTAACGGATTTAAAAGAGATCAATACATTGAAAACATTGCCCGTTTGATTAATAATGGTCATAAAAATGCAATTCCAATTATTGATAATTATGAAGAGCTCGATTTGCTTCAAGCACAGATTAAAAAGAAATTCAAAATTGGAATTAGAATTGCTGCGGAAGAAGAACCAAAATTCGAGTTTTACACCTCTAGATTAGGAATTGGGTACAAAAATATTGTTCAATTTTACAAAAAGCAAATTCAGGAAAATAAAAAATTGGAACTCAAAATGTTGCACTTTTTTATCAATACAGGAATTAACGATAATGCCTATTATTGGAACGAATTGGTAAAATGTATCAAAGTATATGTGGCATTAAAAAAAGAATGTCCAACGCTCGACAGTTTGAACATTGGCGGAGGTTTTCCTATTAAAAATTCATTGACTTTTGAATATGATTATCAATACATGATTGATGAAATCATCAATCAAATTAAAATAGCTTGTGATGAAGCTGAGGTTGATGTTCCTCATATTTTTACCGAATTTGGTTCGTTTACAGTTGGCGAAAGCGGCGGCGCTATTTATCAAATTTTGTATCAAAAACAGCAAAATGATAGAGAGAAATGGAATATGATAGATTCTTCATTTATCACAACACTTCCGGACACTTGGGCAATAAATAAACGATTTATTATGTTGGCTATCAACCGTTGGAATGATACTTACGAAAGAGTTTTGCTTGGCGGAATGACTTGTGATAGTGATGACTATTACAATTCGGAACAAAATATGAATGCCATTTATTTGCCACGGTATAGTAAAGAAAAACCTTTGTATATCGGTTTTTTTAACACAGGCGCTTATCAAGAAACGATTGGTGGTTACGGAGGATTGCATCACTGCTTGATTCCGCAACCCAAGCATATATTAATTGATCGAGACGAAAATGGTATTCTAGCAACAGAAGTGTTTTCAGAGCAACAAACTTCTGAAGATGTGTTGAAAATATTGGGTTACGCTAAGAAATAAAGACAATAACAAGTGGATTTTTAGCACTATAAAAAATAGTAATGAAAATTTAAAAAAAACAGTTTGAAATTTTGGAAAAATAGTTTTTCTTTGGCTTTCAAACAAGAATCATAAATAGTAAAAAATATAATGAGCAAAGGACCAATAAGTCAGTTTATTGAAAAGAATTATCTTCACTTTAATGCTGCTGCACTAGTAGATGCTGCCAAAGGATATGAGCAACATTTATTAGAAAACGGAAAAATGATGATTAGTCTTGGTGGCGCTATGAGTACTGCTGAATTAGGTAAATCTTTAGCCGAAATGATTCGTCAAGACAAAGTACATATTATTTCTTGTACGGGTGCCAACCTAGAAGAAGATATTATGAACCTAGTGGCTCATAATTCATATAAAAGAGTTCCGAATTATAGAGATTTGAGTCCACAAGACGAATGGGATTTATTAGAGAATCATTATAATAGAGTTACTGATACATGCATTCCCGAAGAAGAAGCCTTTAGAAGATTACAATCTCATTTATTCCATATTTGGAATAAAGCAGATAAATCGGGAGAACGTTATTTTCCACATGAATTTATGTATCAAATGTTGAATTCAGGGGTATTAGAACAATACTATGAAATTGATCCAAAAGATTCTTGGATGGTAGCTGCCGCAGAAAAAAACTTGCCTATAGTTGTTCCAGGTTGGGAAGACAGTACAATGGGAAATATTTTTGCTTCCTATTGTATAAAAGGAGAATTTAAGCCTACAACTACAAAAAGCGGTATTGAATACATGATGTGGTTGGCTGATTGGTATCCAAAAAATTCTGAAGGAAAAGGAATTGGCTTCTTTCAAATAGGAGGAGGAATTGCTGGTGATTTCCCAATTTGTGTTGTGCCAATGCTTTATCAAGATATGGAAATGCATGACATTCCATTTTGGAGTTATTTTTGTCAAATTTCGGATTCTACAACCAGTTATGGTTCTTATTCTGGAGCTGTTCCAAATGAAAAAATTACCTGGGGTAAATTAGATATTCATACACCAAAATTCATCATTGAATCCGATGCAACAATTGTTGCTCCATTAATTTTTGCTTACTTATTAGATTTATAATATTATTTTATGAAAAGAGTTATTGTTGATTACGCCAAATTAACCAATGAAATTTTAAACCTTTTGGTAGATAAATTCCCTGACGGATATGATGATTCCAATATTATCCGATTTAAAAACCATAAAAACGAATCCATCGAAGCAGTAGAAGTTCGTACGGAAGACACTATTTATTTAGTAAAAATTAGTACTAAATTATCGGACAGAATCATTAATTTTGATGAGGATGACGATATAATTGTTCCATTAGAAGCAATAAAAGGCGTTGATTTAGATGATGATGAGAGTATTGGTGAAGAAGAGGAGGAGGATGAAAATTTAGACAAACCTGATTTCGATTCAGATGAAGAAGATTTTTCAGACGATGTAGATGATGAGGATGAAGAAGAAGATAACGACTAAAGCAAATCGAATAAAAAATATAAAGGCTGTATCCTAATTGAGACAGCCTTTTTTTTTAACACTATTTAAAACGTATAAGTTGTAGCTAGTAATATAAAAGCAGTAGATTTTGTTGGACTACCGCCTGTAAATATTTTTTCGGACGCTGTATCCAATCTGATTTCTGGAATAAAAGTTAAATTACCATCTTTGAAGTTTAAGGAAATTGTGTTGGCAATTACATTTGTGCCTAAACCTATAACACTTGCTTTATCATCAAAATATTCTGCTCTATAAGCCAGACTAAGATTTTTCTTAACGGCAAAACTTGCATAACCAATAACTGAAAACCAAGCATTTGTTCCTTCTATAATATCGTCTGTAGTATAAGCATAGGTTCCGTTGAAGCCCAACGAAAGTTTTTCGTTTACTTTTTTTGATGCCACAAAATCAAATTGAGTTTTGTTGGTTGTAGAAATCGGGTTTAAACTGCCGGAAGTGAAATTAAACAAAACACTTCCACTATCTGCCGTATAACCCAATTGTGCAATTACTGTTTTTTGAGTAGAACCAGCTTTTGTAGCCGATTTAAAATCTGTTGGATTGGTAATTCCTGCCATAATGCTATATTTGCCAAATGTATATTGGGCTTTCACTCCAGTGTTAAAGAATGGGCCATTTGTAAACGCATAAGACATACTATAGTTTTTGTTGTCAACAGCATCTAATAATTCATATCCGATATGCGTTGCAAAACTCCCAGCTGTAACTTTAAATTTAAAAGAAAAATCATATGTTACATACAATTGTTTTATCATAAAAGTAGTGGTAGCATCAGTGTATGTAAACTCCGAAGCTCTTGTTCCAAATCCCAAATCAACAAATACAGCCGCTTTTCCGGATTTGTGAGATGCTTTAATTGTTGCCATTCCTAATTCAAATGAATCATGAGATTTTGTAAAACTAGTTTTGCTATTATCAAATTGTGAGAAATCATATTTGTAGTACATATCTATATTTCCTGTAAAAACAGTTGGCGATGGCTTTGCATCTTGAGCAAAAACTGGAATAATAAAGAATGCTATTAATACTATACTTAAAAAAATGGACTTATTAATTTTTCTATTTTTCATGTGAAATTTTTTATTAATTATTATAAATTGATTTT
>CAIRNC010000268.1 GCA_903879875.1 uncultured Bacteroidota bacterium | reverse complement strand
TGTAGTGGGAAATACAAATTCGCCTACTTTAGCAATAGGTACTGTTAACGTAACGAATTCAAGTGCCTATTTAATGTCTTTTCTTTTAAAATTAAATACTACGGGTATTGCCTCTCATCTTACTTTAGTAGACAAAAATACTCTAGATGCAGTATGTGTAAATTCAAATACAGTTTATGTTAGTGGCAGAGTTAACCGTTATGGAAGTTCATACCACAACTTAGCAGTAGCATTTGATTCTTCAAATTTGCAAAATAAAACTGTCTATTCAATAACTGATTATTCAGAAAATAATTGTAATGATCCAGATGGATTATATAGTAATTCTATAGCGGTAGATTCTAACAATCATTTAATACTAGCTACTTTTGGAGAAACCAAAACGACGATTTTTAAATTAATTAAAAAAGTGATATTTGTCGCACCAATAACTGCTACAGTGGCAAATCTTCCAGCGGTTGGATATACTTACTTTACGGTAGCTACTGGTGGAACAGCATTAGCACCTTCAACACCGCTATCAGAAGGACAAACTTTATATGCCCAATTCAACGAGAATGTTAATAGAAATGCATTTGTAATTACTTCTGGATGCCCTGTAAATCGCACTTATCATAAAGATAATGATGGTGACGGTTATGGGCATTATTCTATTTATATCACATCGTTTTCAGCAACTCCGCCAGTTGGATATGTTTCAAATTCTACCGATTGTGATGATACGGATATAACAAAATTTATAACATACTACAAATACTATGATGCTGATGCTGATGGTTATTTTGCATCAGAGTCAATTTGTGCTGGAGCAACTGCTCCAACGGGATATGTGTCAGTTGGACAAACTGCTGATGATTGTAATGATGCTAATCCGTATGTTCATCCAGGAGCTGTTGAAATCACTAATAAATATATGGACTTTAATGGACTAGACAATGATTGTAATGGCTATATAGACGATGCTAAAATTACGACTACCTACATAACAGCAATTACTAATTCTATCTACTGTGAGAAAGTTAGAAATGCTGAAAAATATAAATTCTACATAACTAATGATTTTACAGGACTTAGTTGGGAAATTGAAACCACAGAACCATATTTTAAATTAAGTGCACTAAATGGTGCAAAATATATATATCAAGACGAGTTTCAAATAGCAGTGGCATTAAAAAATAATAACCAATGGTTGCCTTACGGACCGACAGCATATGTATATACGCGATCAGCACCAACAACATCTATAAATAGAAACCAATGTGGTACAACTTTTACAGATACAAATCTAATGATATCCGTAATACCTGTTTATTTAGCGGATTCTTATAGAATACAACTTGACACAGAATCAGAAATGCTTTATTATGACATTCCAAATGGTGGAACACAATTCTTACTTAATATTTTTCCTCCTTCGATTTCTAATGTTTATCACATCAGCGTGGCATTTAAGCAAGGTAATAAAGAATTTTCCTATGGTCAACCATGTGATGTAAAAATAAGATATGTACCTACAACAACTATTGTACCTAGTTTCTGCGGGGCTACTTTAGCAACTTTAGACACAAATATAGCAGCAGTTATGGTTACTGGAGCAACAAAAGCTCGTTATGAAATTACCAAAGCAGGAAGTGCTCCGATAGTATATCAAGTAGCTTCTGCTACCATTAAACTTTCTCAAACAGGCGTTGTTGTAGCTTATAATACGGCTTATTCTATTAGAGTAGCTGCATATATTGATGGTGTTTGGGGGAACTATGGAACATCATGTACAGTAACAACACCTGCATTATTTGCTCCAACAAGACTTAAAGCCAAATCGTTTGAAGTTTCAGCCTATCCAAATCCATTTGAAACAGCTTTCAATTTGAGTATAGAAACGCCGAGCAAAGAAAATGTAACCATTGCTGTTTATGACATGATGGGGAAACTGGTTGAAACACACCAAGTCAACCCAACAGAAGTTGCTAACTTACAAATAGGTATTAACTTTGCAGCGGGTATCTACAATGTAATCGTTTCTCAAGCTAACGAAATGCAAGCCATTCGTTTGATAAGAAAGTAGTAATTAGTTTATAGTGAAAAGTAATTAGTTTGAATACTAAAATCCTGAGCACTGAATACTTGAAAAAAAACCCTTCAATTCTTAAATGAGTTGGAGGGATTTTTGTTTTTAAAAGCTAGTAGTTTTGTTTATTGGATATTGATTATTAGTTATTCGTAATTCACAATTCTTAATTCATAGTCCACAATTTACATAACTTTTATAGTATCCTTGTGGTGTAATACCAGTGATAGATTTAAAACTGTTAAAAAAAGGCTTGTAAGAGGAAAAGCCTACTTCCATGGCAAGCGTTTCCATGGTGCTGGTTTTCAAAAAACCAGTTTCTAGCAGCTTGATTGCATCATGAATACGAACCATTTTTTTATAATCGACAAAAGTAATTGTACAGTGGTATTTAAAAACATACAGCAAATGTACCTTAGGAAGGTTTAGTTTTTGGGCAAAATCTTCTACCGTTATCTCAGGATTTCTAAAAGTATTGGTATGAAAAGAAAGACTTTCCATTTGGTGTATGTAGCTGTTTAGATTGTTTGTCACGCTTCTAGTAATCTTAATGTCTTTTAGGTTGGTTAACTCTGGTTTTGTGTCTAAAATCCAAATAGTATCTAAAACGACCTCCGCTTTTTTGTACGCCTCTATTTTTATTTTCATGAAATCATAGCCATACAAGAGTTCGGGTGTTGCCAGCAGTTTAATGAAAAAAGCCAACCAAAAAAGCGCTGCAAAGGTTATTTGATAGCCATTTCCATTGCTGGTGTACTTGAAACCATTGGTAATGAATACTAAGATAATCATCCATCCAAGCAGGACAATGGCAGCATAAAGGTATAAAGTCCAGCTCTTGATTGCTTTGGTTTGCTTGGCAAGGAAAGGCGCCTCACTTTTTTTTGACCAAATACTCTTGCGTAACAATCGGTAACTAAGAAAATTATAAGTTGCAACACACCCTATCAATAGAACCACATAGACCATCCGGATGGTTGCAGCATGCTCATAGTGTTGTTGGATATTCAATAGATGAAGCAGCACTACTACGAAAGGCACTATGAGGTAGATGGCATCTTTGGCACGCCATTTTTTGCTGTAAACCAAATCCCTAAAGTATAAATGCGTACAAGCACCCATCAAAATCACCACAAATACATTAGCACTAGTAAGTATTTCGACGGGGATTTTATGAAGGTATATCGAAAAGCCACGAAGGAGAAAACGAACGGAAAGGACGCTTAGGAGCAAAATCAGATACTTGTTGATAAGCGGGTTCGCTTTGTATCTGAACACGGCAATTGCTGTGGTAATCGAACCCACAATTCCTGTTATTAAAGTCAAAAAATTAATTAGCATGTTCTATTAGGTTAGATAGTCAACTGCAAGGGGTTAAAGAAAAGATTCTTGCTTGACAAAGAAACAATATTTCCTGATTTAAAGTGCCATTTCTTGTAGTCAAAATAACGGCATGACTTGTCAAAATGATGAAATGAACGAAACAATCTTTCGATGCGTTTTATTTTTTGCTTTGAAAGCAGAAACTTTATGTCAAAGGAACGGCTTTCTTGATTGTTTTAACGGCATTGCAGGGACTTGAAAATATCGACTGGTTTCTGTATGTACATTTGTAGGCTTAATAAAAAAATGAAAAATTAATAAAAAAATGAAAAAACTATTTACTTTATTTCAAGAGCAAAAAAAAATGCAATTTATCGCTATTTTTGCATTATCTATTATTTCAGTTAGCACTTCATGGGCTCAAACAGCAATTTTCAATCCGTCAATGTCTATCACGCCCTATGGCAGTGTAGATAGTAATGGTAGTGAAGGTTATGCAAATAGTATAGACAATAATGTCAATACTAAGTTTTTAGATAATTATCCAGTTGACGGAATAGGATTTACAGTTGATCTAGGAGGTGTTTCTAAAATTGCAAGTTCTATTTCTGTAACTACTGCAAATGATTCACCTGGAAGAGACCCGAAAAATTATGAAGTTTTGGGCTCCAATGATGGTTCTAATTTTACTTCAATTGCAACAGGAATAATTCAATGTATTTCTACACGATTTTTTACACGATTTTATTGTTTTGAAAACAGTACTGCTTATAAATATTACAGAGTTAATTTTACAAATACTTGTTCAGAATATATTTTTCAATTTGCAGAAGTACAGCTCTATAATCCTGGTCCTGGAATTGGTGGTTCTGTTTCTGCGAACCAATCTATTTCTGGAGTAATTTCTACAACTCCAAGTGGAGAAGCTAACTTAAATTCAGGATCTTTCGTTCAAGTTATGGCTCCAAATTTTACTTTTGATCCTGTATTTGGACCTTCTTTTACACCTCCACAAACTGCTGCTCAATCCTTTAAGACTTCAAGTAATGTAATTTTAAACGCCATCAAGATTAATGTTGCAGAAGTAATTACTGCTGGGTCTTATACTTTATCAATTTTTCAGGGAGAAGGTACTTCTGGTACAGAATTAATGAATCAAGTGGTTTCTATTACAAATTCAGGAACTAATACGTTTACTCTAGACACAACTTTATCATTAATTGGGGAGCAATCATATACTTTTAAGTTAGAAACTAGTGATGGTAATGCTAAGTTTAATTGGACAAATTCTAGTGGTGCTGATTATTCAAGAGGTTCTGGATATACAAACGAAAATAATAACAACAGTGATTATAATTTTCAGTTGGTTTATCAAAACAATGTTAATTGGCAAAGTGTTACTTTGACTGATTTTTTCGGTGGAATTCAGAAATGGCAAAAAGCTACTGATAGTATTTTTTCAACCCCAATTGATATTCCAAGTATAGCAGCAACTTTGGAACCTTACTTGGTAGGTGATATTTTTCAAACAACCTATATTAGAGCAGTAGTTGGCTGTTCATCAGTTTATTCTGATTATGTTACAGTCACAGTTAATAGCTTCACAACCTCAATAAAAGCTAACCAATGTGGAGTTACATTAGCATCGCTAAATGCCAATATTAATGCAGATTATGTTCCTAATTATCAAGCCTATCGTTTTGAGGTAAACAATGGTTCTGCAATTAATACTATTGAGGTAAACAAATATAACTTTAATTTAACTCAAATTCCTGGTATCACTTATGGTACGACTTATGGTGTTCGTGTGGCGGTAAAAAGGGGTGGCACTTGGGGCGATTATGGTGTTTCTTGTAATGTAACTACACCTGTACTTACAACAAATGTAATTCCAACAACTACAATTATGCCTAGCTTTTGTGGTACAACTTTAGCGACTTTGGATACGAAAATTGGAGCTACACCAATTTATAATGCTACAGGTTACCGTTTTGAAATTACAAAAGGTGGTATAACCACTTTTTATAATTCATCTGTTTATAACTTTAGATTGGCAGATGCTGGTGTAGCCGCTTATGGTACAACTTATACTATTCGTGTAGCGGCACAAGTAAACGGTGTT
>CAIRNC010000267.1 GCA_903879875.1 uncultured Bacteroidota bacterium | reverse complement strand
TTCACCATAGGTAACCATTGGCATTGATGAATCGCTTCCGAATTTACCGCTAGTTCCTCCATAATCAGTTCCATAAATATTCAAAGAGTAAGGTGAAAAATATTCTTGATTATAGGTAAAAGCATATCGAGCGGCTTCGTCCGTTTTTGCATTTCCTCTGTACAAAGCAGCTGAAGGATCTAATAATCTTGCAGCATAACTATCACCTGACATATAACTATCTCTATCATACACCAAGAAGGAATAGTGGGGATTAAAGTTTTGTAAATAGGAATTTCCAAATACCGCTTTTAAATCATCACTAGCAGTACTCATACCCAATAAAGCTTGTGCTTTTGCGTTAGCATAATCTTTAACATGAAGATAGTATCTTGCTTTTAAGGAATGGGCTAATTTTATCCATTTAGAATTATTACCTGCATAGAAAATGTCTTTGGATGCTGGAATTCCACTTCCAATAGATGAATTAAGATTAATTATTGCATTATCTAAAAGTGCTTGTAATTTTATGTAAATAGATGCCTGAGTATCGTATTTTGGAGCAAGTGTATTTCCTGTAATGTCAATATCAGAATAAGGAACATCGCCCCATAATGAAGTTACAGTACCAACACAATGTGCTTCAATAACTTGAGCCGCTCCCTTTAAATTTGGATTTACTTCTTTAGTAGCTTTTTCCTCTGTTATTTTAGCTTGTGTTATGCAATTTACATAGGCATTATTCCAACTATCGTCAAATTCGGAAGCTGTAGTATTGTTCCAATTGTTTAATGCTAAATATTGTCTGTCTTCACCATTGGCTTGGTTCAGCCATATCATAGCATCCCTTGAAACCGAACTGGTTTGAAAAAATTGATCGGCTAAAAGTACACCTTGAAATAAGTTTTTTGCATCAGAATCTGTAAGTGAGTCTAGACTAACGTTTGAATCTTCAACATAACTCGTACATCCTATTACTGTTGAAAGCAACAAGCAAAATGTAGCAGTTTTTATATATATATTTTTCATGTTTTTAGAATTTTAAGTTTACACTAAATATAAATGATTTAGAATTTGGATTATTAAAATATTGTAATCCTCTTCCGTTTGAGCCACCAGTTAGATTAGTTTCTGGATCTTGACCTAAGTCTTTGGCTTCTGTCCAAAGCCATAAGTTTCTTCCTGTTGCAGAGAATGTAGCACTTTCAAATCCAAGAATTTTTTTATCACTCAATTTTAGATGATAAGATAAAGTTAATTCTCTCCATTTAACCCAACTTGCCGATTTAACAAACTGTTCTGCAACTGGTCCGAATCCACCACCAACACTTTGATACCAAGATTGATCAAGCAAAACAGATCCACCTCCAAAATCATGAAGATTTCCTCTGACAGTTCCTGCAGGTATCATATCTCCAGCATAATTTACGGTTGGAGTAGTTAGAGTTACTTCGTTGGCAGTTTCCCAAGTTCTTCCAAAGTTGGTCAACGCTCCATTAGTTCCATCCCATAATTGACCACCCATAGAAGCGTCAAACAAAGTACTTAATTTGAAATTTTTGTATTCAATTGCTGTTCCAATACCACCTCTCCATTTTGGATTAGGGTCGCCAATCACTCCTTCTGACGATGCCACTGTTGGGAATCCATTCGCGTCTAAAATTAAAGCGCCATTAGCATCTCGGTCAAATTTACCACCCCAAAGTACACCAAGTGGCTCTCCTAAAACAGCGCGAGAGGAACCTCCAGTAAATCCATTTAAGAATAATGAACTTGTTCCATCCAAGCGAGTTACTTCGTTTTTGTTTTTACTCCAATTTCCGAAAACGGTCCATTTGATTTTAGAATCCGATGGTAATATGTTGGCGTCAAAATCCAATTCAATTCCTTTGTTTTCAATTGTTGCGGAATTGCCATACGCATAACTGAATGTTGAACTTCCGTTTAATGGAACATTAACAAGTAAGTCTTTAGTTTGATTTGTATAGTAAGTAAAGTTGAACTTTATTTTTCTAAACAATTCTAAGTCTGTACCAAGCTCAACTTCTGTTTTGATTTCAGGTTTTAGATTTGGATTACCTCTAGTTCCCGATTGTTGAAATGAACCAGTATATACTCCTGAATCGTAGCCTGGACCCCAACCTTCAACTCCTGTGGCAGAATTGTAATAAGTTGTTCCATAACCAAAACCAGGAGCTGAAGCAACTTGACCATAAGTCAATCGTAGTTTTCCGTTAGTTAATACTTTGCTTTCTAATTTGTTGGTAAACTTATAACCTGCCTCAACTGTTGGATAAAAATACACTTTTAGATTTGGATCATAAGTAGAAGAGGTTTCAAATCGACCACCTAAAGTTAAGAATAAATAATTTTTAAAGTCAAATGCAGTTGAAAAATAAGCAGCGCTTAATTTTGTAGTGGATCGAGTTAAAAAAGTAGTTTTATCTATAATTAATGCATTGTCATAAGAAAAAATGTTTGAGTCAATTAAGAAATTTTTATAAGACCCTCCTCTTTGTGCATAATCAGATTCTGCAAAATTGATTCCAGTAAGGTAATTCAAATTGATGTTTTCATTCAAATTCAAATCACCAAGAGCCATAAAATCGACATTGTATTGTTGAAAATCAATCACGCTTTCATTGGCACTTCCACTTCCTCCATTTTCAACAGAGTTCATAGGGAACATAGTTAACCTTTTGTCGCTATAGCCATCTAGACCAACCCTTGCTAATAACGAAAGTCTGCTATTTACTTCTTGTTTCAATTCAAATCCTGCTATATATCGGTTTACTGAATTAGGGTTTGATTGAATGTCAGTTGTCCAAAGCGGATTGTTGTAACTTGAACTCAAATCATCTGCATAAGTTCCTATGTCTTGACGATAAGCTCTTTGGCTATTAAATAATGGTACTCCTGAAGCGTCATAATGTGTTCCGATAAAATCGGAGTTATCAAAATCTGCAGGTGTTCTGTATAGACCAAGCATTAATCCACTTAAATTAGAGCCTTGCTGTATTCTTTTAGATTTAACAGAGGAGAATCCGAACTTACCTTTAAATGATGTTTTTGTTCCAATTTTAGATTCTGTTGAAAAGTCCAAACTGGTTCTTTCGTAATTACTGTTTCTAATAATTCCCTCTTGTTTTGATTTTCCAAAGCCCAAATAGAAACTGGTACTCTCACTACCGCCACTGATGCCGATATGATTATCCACTAATTGTCCTTTGCCAATAACGGCATCCAAATTGGAGTCATTAAAATTAGCTCTACTGTTTTTGCCTCCAGTTGCAATAGGATAAATAGTTGCGCCATTATTAGAAACAAAATAAGAGCCAGCGGTGTTGTAGATATCAGAAGCACCACTTCGTGTATCAATTTTATCTCCAAATGAATTAGGATTGTTTCTTCTCCAAACTCCTGCGCTACCTTGGCCAAATCGGTTTTGTAAATCCATTTTGACATTCGCTCGATCAAATGAAACACTTGTATTGAAGTCAACCGAAATTTTTCCTTTTTTCCCTTTTTTAGTTTTAATTAATACAACTCCATTGGCAGCTCTGTATCCCCATAAAGCAGCAGCAGAGGCTCCTTTTAATATTTGAACAGATTCTACATCATTTGGATTAATATCATTTAAACGACTTTGCTGTCCTACGTCTGCAGTTCCTGTGCCGTCACCACCTGCAATTTCATCATTAGAAACAGGTATTCCATCTATAACAAATAAAGGTTGTGTTGATCCTGTGATGGAATTTTGACCTCTAATTTGAATATAAGCTCCTGAACCTGGATCTCCTGAATTAGAAACAATGCTTACGCTAGATGCTTTTCCAGACAACCCTTTTAAAATAGAGGCCTCACCGGAATCAGTAAGTGCTGTTCCTTTAATTCTAGAATAAGCAGATGCATTTTGGTTTTTCTTTACTTCTACCCCTAAAACATTGACCACGACACCTTCCAGTTCTGTTGCATTATCTTCCAATTTTATATTTAATGATGTCGATTTCGCAACTACTTCTTTTGTTTTCATGCCAATATAGCTGAAAACTAAAACCTGAGTTGCAGAGGCTTCAATTTTAAATTTCCCGTCAATATCGGTTAGCGTTCCGGAGCTTGTTCCTTTGACTAAAATGCTTACTCCTGGAAGAGGAAGTCCATTGTTGTCTGATACAGTTCCAGAAACAAACCGTTCTTGAGCAAACGTAATTTGCGCAAATAGCACTAAAAATAATGCTAGGTAATGTGTTAATTTTGGTTTCATATAATTTTGATTAAGTTTTGCCAAAAGTCTTAATTATATGTTAACAATCCAAATTTATGTTAACATTAATTTAATATTTAACACAATTATTTAAAAGTTTGTCTTAAAACTCAGGTGTACAATAGCGTTAGAAAGCGTTATGGATTGGGTGTTTGTGCTTCCATTAGCATAGACTAAATTCAAAAGTCCATTTTTTGTCAAAACTCCAAAACCAAACCCAATTCCTAATAAAGATCCTTTGTTGTTGGTGGTTTTATCTTGAAAATAACCAAAGTCGGTTATGGTATGTATATAAAGACTCGGAGCCAGTATATAGCGATATTCTAATAACAAGGAAGTAAAATAATTGGATTGAAGACTGTTTTCATTAAAACCTCGTACAGAATTAATACCTCCAAAACGGTATAATTCATTAATGATATAGCTGTCACTCTGTAAATAATAGTTTTGACTTTTTATATTTATACTATTTTTTTCATTAAAGTATAAATTGTGTTTGACGTTAAATTCAAAAAGCAACTGTTGGTTAACGTTCAGTTTTGTGTTTCTTGAGCCGATTCCAGCTTTAAAATCTAATTTTGTGTTTTCTGGAAACAAATAATTAAGCGTTTTAAAATCAAGAAATTCAAAATTAAGTGTAGTGAAAGTATTGTTGAAATCGCTTATATTTGAATTGTTTGTTTTTTGGATGTCACTAGACTCCGTTGATTGTCTTCCTAAATACAGTCGGGTGTTATAATTAAAGAAATAGCCAACGGCAATTGCGGTTTTTGTGTTTTGAAAAGTGCTGTCTTGTTTAAAAATAGTCAAACTGGTTTTTAGTCCAAATCGACTTTTAAATACATAAGGAAGTTCCAGACTTGCATTGAATGTTTTTTGTTTATTGCCATCACTTTTCCAATACAACGAAAAGGATTCTCCAGAGTTTATAGTGTTTACCAGTAATAAGTCTAAGTATCCGTTTATGGCTAATTTACTTTTCTCGTCATTTGAAAAACCGATTAAGCCGTCAAATTTGTTAGGCTTTGCTTTTTGTAGGTAAACATATACATTGGTAGTGTCTTTCGTGAATAATATTTCTGGATATTTACTTTGATTCACAAATCTTAATTTGTCAAAGTCATCATGTATCTTTTTTAAATTATCTTGGTTGAAAACTTTGTTTTTGTACAAACGCAGTATGTTTCTTTTATGTCCTTCAGAGAATTTGTCATAACCCTTGATTACAATGCTGTTCAATTGTCTCTTTTTTCCTGTGTCAATAATTAGTTCGGCGAATAAAGAACGATTTATTTTTGTAAAATTAATTAATTGCAATTTTGCTAGAGCGTAGCCGTCTCTTTCTAAATGTTTCAAGTTTTCATTTAAAAAAGTGGAGATTCCAGCGAATGGAATTGTAATCGTATCTCTTTTTGAATTGAAAGCTGGTAAGCGTTGAAGCGCTGAATTTGCACCTATATATATATGTATAAAATCAATTTTTTTTCCAATGCTAAATTGGAACTGAAATAGACTATCGTTAGGTCGTTTATTTTCTAGAATCTGATTTTCGATATAGCCAATTTGAGTTAATTTGGATGTTAACAAATTGCCTTCCTCAAAAATCGATTTGACAGTGTTATGCAAGCGGTTATATCCAATAGAATCAATTAAGGTGTTTTCTTTTTCGGAAACGCCTATCATTTTTAAATGCAATTTTTGACCTGAAGCGTTATAGCTCAGCACAATTGTAAATAGTAGTAATAGTAATCTTTTCAAACCCAAAATTATTTTGTGATAAAAGTAACGCAAAATAGTAGCATTTCTTATAAAAATAATGAAATGAAATAATATCGTTGAAAATTAATGAATTATGATTTGTTTAGATAAAAATAATTACTACATTTGCAACCCCTAAAAAGAGGGGAATTAATAAATAAAAGAAAAATTAGTATTTAATTATGCCAACAATTCAACAATTAGTAAGAACAGGAAGAACTCAAATCACTAAGAAGAGTAAATCGGTTGCTTTAGATTCTTGTCCTCAAAGAAGAGGTGTTTGTACGCGTGTTTACACTACTACTCCAAAAAAACCAAACTCTGCAATGCGTAAAGTAGCGCGTGTACGTTTGACTAATGGAAATGAGGTAAATGCTTACATCCCAGGAGAAGGACACAATCTACAAGAGCACTCGATAGTATTAGTGCGAGGCGGAAGGGTAAAAGATTTACCAGGAGTTAGATATCATATTGTGCGTGGTGCGCTTGATACGTCAGGTGTAGCAGGAAGAACACAAAGAAGATCTAAGTATGGTGCTAAACGCCCAAAAGAAGCTAAAAAGTAATTTTAAAACTTTTAAAGAAAAGACATGAGAAAAAGAGCGGCAAAGAAAAGACCACTTTTACCAGATCCAAGGTTTAATGACCAATTGGTAACACGTTTTGTGAACAACTTAATGTGGGACGGTAAGAAATCAACAGCTTTCAAAGTATTTTATGATGCAATGGATATCGTAGAAACTAAGAAACAAGATGCAGAAAAATCTTCAGTAGAAATTTGGAAAGATGCATTGACTAATGTTATGCCTCACGTAGAAGTACGTAGTCGTAGAGTTGGTGGAGCAACATTCCAAATTCCAATGCAAATTCGTCCAGATAGAAAAATTTCTATGGCGATGAAATGGATGATTCTATATGCAAGAAGAAGAAATGAAAAATCAATGGCTCAAAAGTTAGCTTCTGAAGTTTTAGCTGCGGCTAAAGAAGAAGGTGCTGCTGTTAAAAAGAGAATGGATACTCATAAAATGGCTGAAGCGAATAAAGCATTCTCACATTTTAGATTTTAATAATAAGAAATGGCTAGAGATTTAAAATATACAAGAAACATAGGAATTGCTGCTCATATTGATGCTGGTAAAACAACAACAACAGAGCGTATATTATTCTATACAGGAAAATCACACAAAATTGGTGAAGTACACGATGGTGCTGCAACAATGGACTGGATGGCACAAGAGCAAGAAAGAGGTATTACAATTACTTCTGCTGCAACAACCTGTACATGGAGTTTTCCAACAGAACAAGGTAAAATTTTACCTACTTCTGAGGATTACCACTTTAATATTATTGATACTCCTGGACACGTGGATTTTACTGTTGAAGTAAATCGTTCTTTACGTGTATTGGATGGTTTGGTTTTCTTATTTAGTGCGGTTGATGGTGTTGAGCCACAATCAGAAACGAATTGGAGATTAGCAGATCAATATAGAGTACCTAGAATGGGATTTGTAAACAAAATGGACAGACAAGGTTCAAACTTTTTGATGGTATGTCAACAAGTTCGTGATATGTTAAAGTCTAATGCGGTTGCAATCACTCTGCCTATTGGTGAAGAAAATGATTTTAGAGGTGTTGTAGATTTAGTGAAAAACCAAGCTATTGTTTGGCATGACGCTACTCAAGGAGCTACTTTTGATATTGTGCCTATCCCTGAGGATATGCTAGAAGAAGTACATGAATATCGTTCAATCCTTATCGAAGCAGTTGCTGATTATGATGAGAATTTGTTAGAGAAATTCATGGAAGATGAAAGCTCTATTACAGAGGAAGAAATCAATACTGCTTTAAGGGCTGCAACTATGGACATGGCTATCATTCCAATGATTGCTGGTTCTTCATTCAAAAACAAAGGAGTTCAATTCATGTTAGATGCAGTATGTAAATACTTACCATCTCCAATGGATAAAGAAGGAATTTGGGGAATTGACCCAGATGACCAAGAATTATTAGAAGAAGATCAAACTAAAATATTACGTAAACCAGATGTAAAAGAGCCGTTCGCAGCTTTAGCATTTAAAATTGCAACTGACCCATTCGTAGGTCGTTTAGCATTCTTCCGTGCTTATTCAGGAAGATTGGATGCAGGATCTTACGTATTGAACACACGTTCTGGTAACAAAGAAAGAATTTCTCGTATCTATCAAATGCATGCTAACAAACAAAACCCAATCGATTTTATTGAAGCAGGTGATATTGGAGCAGCAGTTGGATTTAAAGATATTAAAACAGGAGATACATTGTGTGATGAAAAACACCCAATTATCCTTGAATCAATGAAATTCCCTGCACCAGTAATTGGTATTGCTATTGAGCCTAAAACAAAAGCTGACGTTGATAAAATGGGTATGGCTTTGGCTAAATTAGCTGAAGAAGATCCAACTTTTACTGTAAGAACAGATGAAGCTTCAGGACAAACTATCATTTCTGGTATGGGTGAGCTTCACTTAGATATCTTGGTGGATAGAATGCGTCGTGAATTCAAAGTTGAAGTGAACCAAGGGGAGCCTCAAGTAGAATACAAAGAAGCATTTACAAAATCTGCTCAACACAGAGAAACGTACAAAAAACAATCTGGAGGTCGTGGTAAATTCGGTGATATCGTATTTGTTTTAGAGCCAGCAGATGAAGTTGATGGTAAAGTTCCTGTAGGATTGCAATTTGTTAACTCTGTAAAAGGAGGTAATGTGCCAAAAGAATATATTCCATCTGTAGAAAAAGGTTTCCGTGAAGCTATGAAAACTGGTCCTTTAGCAGGATATCAAGT
>CAIRNC010000266.1 GCA_903879875.1 uncultured Bacteroidota bacterium | reverse complement strand
TGGAAACCGAAATACCAGCGGTCTTCCGTGCTCGCGAATCCATTTTACCTGAACGTTTTACTTTTCATAGCAGTCGTATGCGAATGAAAAAAGTGACTAAAGAAGAACTAGAAGCCATGGATGCCATGAGTTTGAAATGTGCGCTAGAGCTTTCAGATGCACACGTTGATGTGATGGGATACGCGTGTTTGGTAGCCATAATGAGTATGGGTAGAGGTTATCATTGTGTGTCGGAAGTGAATTTGCATCAGGAAACCATAGCCAACGACTTCCCCACCCCTATTGTTACTTCGGCTGGTGCTTTGATTAATGGATTGAAGGTATTGGGAGCGAAACAAATTTCAATAATTACACCTTACATGCGTCCACTAACGGATATGGTGGTAGATTATATAGAACACCAAGGCATCAAAGTGAAACAAAGTATTGCGCTTGAAATTCCTGATAATTTGGAAGTTGCAGCGCAAAACCCAATGAACTTATTGGAAATTTATAAACAACTCGATTTAACCGATGTGGATGTATTGGTTGCTTCAGCTTGTGTGCAAATGCCATCACTGGAAGCTATCGATTTAATTCAGGCGGAATGTGGCATATCTGTTACTTCGGCAGCGGTTTGCACTACTTATGAAATGATGAAAAAATTGGGTATTGAAGCCAAATCAGCTATTGGTGGTGAGTTGCTAAATGGTAAGTATTAAAGTATGAAATGGAAAATACAAGATGGAAAATTAGTAAATAATTTCGCCTTTAAATCACAAACTGAGTTGGCAGAATTTCTTTTAAAAGTAGCTCAATATGCCGATTCCATTCATCACCACCCAAATTATCGTGTTTTTGAATGCTCCAAAGTTGAGTTTACATTATTTACCCATGATGCAAATAAAATCACTACTTTGGATGAAAAATTAGCTGAATATATTTCTACTCTAATTTAAGTCTTTCAAAAAATATATTTTTTTTAATGTGAAATGTTTTAAATGGCTACTAATTCTCTGTATGTATCAGAAAACTAAGGTGATAGTCTATCAATAGTCCATGAAAAGTCATCTTGTAATTGATATCGAATTCTATCATGCAAACGATTAGGACGACCTTGCCAAAACTCTACTTCAACGGGACGTACTAAAAAACCTCCCCAAAACTTTGGTCGGAGTATTTCTTTCCCTTGAAAGTCAAGTTCGAGTTGTTTTAAGCTTTCTTCTAAAACCTTTCTTGAGGAAATCACTTCACTTTGGTTGGAAACTATAGCGCCTAATTTACTTCCATCTGGACGACTTTCGAAGTAGCCGTCAGAAATATTTTCAGATGTTCTTTCTGCAATTCCTTTTATAATTACCTGACGTTCCATACTGTGCCAAAAAAAGGACAAACAAATATTAGGGTTTGCAGCAATTGCTTTCCCTTTTTCTGAATTATAATTGGTATAAAAAATGAACCCTTCATACGTAAATTGTTTCAACAACACCACTCGGGTTTTGGGATAACCGTCTAAACCAAAAGTAGATACAGTCATTGCATTGACCTCTTCCGTACCTCCAAAATCTTCTACTTCATGAAACCATTTATTAAAAAGATTGATAGGATCTTCTGGAATATTGGTTTCCAAAAGTTCACTTTTTTCATAAGATTTTCGATAATTACTAAGGTCGTTCATTGTTTCAATACTAAAATTATAAAGGCTAAATTACAGCTATTTTCTAAAACTCAAAAACCTTTCCATCGTCGGCTAAAAGTACTTCTGAAAAAACAGTCTGCGCTTCTTCTTTAAAAACTTCAATATTATCGTAACGTGTGGAATAATGTCCTAAAATCAATTGTTTTACATTGGCTTTTTGTGCAATTGTCGCCGCTTGTTTTGCGGTACAGTGCATTGTTTTTTCAGATTTATCTTCTTCCGAATCTAAAAAAGTAGCTTCATGATACAACACATCTACATTCTGAATTATTGGTATAATACCCTCATAATAAACAGTATCCGAACAAAAGGCATAACTTTTTGGAGCAATTGGGTCAAATGTCAATTTTTCATTTTCAATGAATCTGCCATCTTCCAATTCAATGTCTTTACCGTTTTTTATATTTTGATAATAACAAGATTCAATATTATGACTTTGAACGGCAGCTACATTCAAGGGTCTATCCCCTATTTTTTCTTGAAAGAGAAATCCATTAGTATACACTCTATGTTTTAAAGGAATCGTTTTAACAATAACTTTCTTATCCTCATAAACAATTTCACTTTCTTTGGATTCCAATTCATGAAAAATCAATTCAAAATTAGCCCACGAATTGGCCAACCTGAATTGCAAAAGCACCACTTCTTTAATCCCTTTTGGACCATAAACATGTAAATCGGTTGTACGATTGAGCAACATAAAAGTAGAAATCAATCCTACCAATCCAAAAAAATGATCGCCGTGTAAATGCGAAATAAAAATGTGGTTTATTTTAGAAAATTTTATCTTGTTTTTTCGCAACTGCACTTGAGTTCCTTCTCCACAATCAATTAAAAAAAATCGGTTTTTGATTTCTAAAACTTGTGAAGTTGGGTTTGTAAAAGTGCGTGGAGTAGCTGCATAACAGCCTAATATGGTTAATTTCATTATTTGTATGGAGTGCTCAATATTCAGTTATTACTATAGAAACTAGCGATTTAAAAACCTAAGTCTCTTTCAATTTCGTCCATTTCAATGATATCATGCGCTTCTGTTTTTGAAGGAACTACAGTAAGTGCCGTAGGAACAGTATTATAATTGATGTTTGAAGCAACAATAACAAACGATTTTTTAGCTTTTTTATGTTGCTTAGATAAGGCAGAAAAAGTTGTTATATCCTTTATTGTTAAATTTTTATGGTTCGAAATGTCTATAATAAGATTGTGCTTTTCAAAAGTTTTAAACTCGTGGGTTAGCTTCATTAAAAAGGAGACTAAATCTTCTTTAGTATCTTTTATAAGTGTCGTATGTCCTTTGGTTTCTACTTTCATTATTAGTATTTTGAAAAGCTAAGATAATGATTTTTTAAATTGTTTTGACCGTCTATTGTATTTTAGATGCCAATAAATAAATAACTGCCATCCTGATAGCAACCCCATTTTCCACTTGGTTAAGGATTACCGATTGTTTAGCATCAGCAACATCACTCGTAATTTCAACTCCTCGATTGATTGGACCTGGGTGCATGATTACAATTTCTTTATTCAAATCGTCTAATAATGCTTTATCAAGTCCAAATTGCTGCGCATATTCTCTGGTTGATGGAAAATAATTAACATCCATTCTTTCATTTTGTACTCGAAGCATATTGGCAACATCGCACCATTCTAATGCTTTTCGTAAATTAGATTCCACCGAAACACCAAGACTCTTTATGTGTTTTGGAATCAATGTTTTTGGACCACATACTTTTACTTCAGCACCTTGCATTTGCAAAGCATAAATATTAGATAAAGCCACACGCGAATGCAAAATATCACCAACAATTACTATTTTTTTCCCCCCTACTTCTCCCAATTTTTCTCGAATAGTATAGCTGTCTAAAAGTGCTTGAGTAGGGTGCTCGTGAGCGCCGTCACCAGCATTTATAATGCTTGCTTTTACATTTTTAGAGAGAAAATAGGCCGCTCCGGGATGCGAATGTCTCATGACAACCATGTCCACTTTCATCGAAAGAATATTGTTGACTGTATCTATTAATGTTTCCCCTTTTTTAACGGAAGATTGTGCTGCCGAAAAACTAATTACATCGGCAGAAAGCCGTTTCTGTGCCAATTCAAAAGAAAGTTTGGTTCGCGTACTATTTTCAAAAAAGATATTGGCAATTGTAATATCTCTTAGTGATGGTACTTTTTTTATAGGACGATTAATAACTTCTTTAAAATGATCGGCAGTTTCAAAAATAAGGTCTATATCCTTTTTGTTGATATATTTTATTCCTAATAAATGATTTACGCTTAATTCGCTCATTTTTCTTTAATTTAAAGTAGTTAAAAAAACACCATCCTCACCTTCATTTTCTTTCCAACACACTTTTACTTTTTCGTTATTGATTGCATCTACTTGACGACCTCTATAATCGGGTTGAATGGGTAAATGTCGACTAAAACGCCTGTCTATCAGCACTAAAAGTTCAATTTCTGATGGTCGTCCAAAAGATTGTATGGCAGTTAAAGCGGACCGAATACTTCGTCCTGTAAATAAAACATCGTCAATAAAAATGATTTTTTTATTTTCAACAATAAAATTAATGTTGGTTTTATTAGCTTCGAGTGGTTTGTCGGTTCTTCTGAAATCGTCTCTAAAAAAGGTAATGTCCAAGTAGCCCAAAGCAATGTTGCTTACTTGGTATTCTTTTTCTAATATTTCTTTCAACCGTTCTGCTAAAAAAGTGCCTCTAGGTTGAATTCCAATTAAAATTGTATTTGAAAAATCTAAATGTTTTTCAATAATTTGACAAGCCAAACGATGCAAAATTATATGGACTTCTTTTGAAGTAAGCAAAACTTTTTGACTCATA